>NZ_JAUBOX010000042.1:0-63855 GCF_036700445.1 Microcoleus sp. T3_B1 | reverse complement strand
CTGGTGCAAGTGTTATGAATTTATCACCCTATTCTCCTGACTTTAATCCAATCGAATTATGGTGGTCACAACTCAAAGCTTTTTTACGTAAGTTTTCGCCCACTACTACCAAGATGGTTGATGTTTTACTAGCTACGGCGCTTGACGCGGGTTAATCCACAGCACTTTAAAAACTGGTTTACAAGCTGCTGCTGCTACTGTACTTCATAAACCTGGAATCCGCTGTATGTGCCTTTCGGTTAGCTGCATTCAGTGCCTCCATCTCTCAATTCAGCAATTATTTTTTCCGTCTTTCTGCTAGCACGGCGCTGTCCATAAAGTCGTGCAGCAAAGCTTGTAATTATCGCTACCAAGTCTTGCATTAACTCATCTTTTCCGTTCTCTGCAAGATTAACTATTTCTAGTTTAACTCCTGACCGAAGAAGCAATACGCCTAAATAATTCGTACCAAATCGAGCCAATCGGTCTTTATGTTCCACTAGCAGAATGTCGTAACCATCTTGTTGTAGTAGTGTTTCCAACTGCTTTCTGTGGTCATCCAATCCGCTGCCTATTTCTTTTACGTTTCTAACGATTTGATAGCCATTAGCAATGGCGTATTCAGCCAACCGCTCCGATTGGCGGTTAAGGTTTTCTTTGTTTTCGGAGGAAGAGACTCTACTGTACAGGGCGACTCGATTCTTCTTGACTTCGGTGGATGACGCTTGTGGCACGTAGTCAACGATGATTAGACCGCTTTCTGTTTGTCGTGCCGGATGTGGTAGTTTATTCGCTTTCCACCACCGCCACGCAGTTGTGTAACTTATGCCTATTGCTTTGGCGTAGTCAGGTAGTTTCATTTTGACCTCCTGACTACATATTACCATCATTGCTTACTAATGCTTATAACTTTAATGAAGTTTTACAATACTTTGCCATAAAAAAGAGCGGATTTTTTAGGCTGACTGATGAAGAGTTTGAGAAGCTAGAATCTTACTGCGAATCACCAGGGAGCTCGAAATCCGATGCTCTAAGGGAACTCATTAGAAGCCTTAATATCAAGAAAAAGCCCTCAAGCGAAGGACGAGGCTTTAGACCCAAATTTTCGGCAAAAATAATGGAATCCTTATAAAATAAGGATTCCATCTATCGGAGCGGCGGGATTTGAACCCACGACCCCTACTACCCCAAAGTGGAGTTAAAATTGTTGTAATAGTTATTATGTATAGCTTTTAAGGATTATCAATAACTGATATATCAATTTAATCGTTTTTTTAAGAATTTTCTTGGGAAGGAGTTAAGGAGTCAGGAGTCAGGAGAAGAGCTTTCTTCCCTCCTGACTCCTTTTCTCCTGTGTTCTTCTTCGGAAGATTTTTTATCCTCGAGGGCTTCTCGCTGCTCAAGCCATTCGATCAGGGCCATCCTCACGATCGATGCTAGCGACTGATTCGGTTCGATCGCCTGAGCTCTAAGCCGATCACGCAGTTCGCCTACATCAAATGTAAGTCGATCACGAGAATCCCTACTTTTTCCTTTAATCTTTTCTGTGCTCATTTTTTTAGCATATTCTATGAGCGCAACAAATCTTAGATTAAAGTTTTAAATTCTCTTGACATAACATCATTTGGATGTTACAGTGCAAAAACGCCTGGTAAACGTGTTGAAGCACGCTCACCAGACTTTCCACCAATGCCGCCACACGGCACTAGGAGACAGCATTATGTTACTACAGCCACAGCATCTAGTTGTGGTTGAACGTTCGTTCAACCCCAACTGCTTTGTGAAAGGTTTCGGAAAAACGGCTCAGGAAGCAGCCGAGAAGGTATGGAATCAGAGACGAGCTTTCGGGTACTGGGACGCAACGAAAACTTACCCCAAACCCAAAGCTGAAGAACTAGGCGAAGAACCAGGCACTGAAAAAGGAAGCCCACGGGACGATCGATAATTTTTTTAAGGGCCTGTGAGCTACTTGAAAGACAGCGCCAGCTATCCCTAAAGTAGCTCATACAAAGACATGAAACGCCGAAAGACAATAACAGCGCAAGTTACGGAAGAATCGGGTAGGCGCAATTTCTGGACGCGATCGGAGTTAAGGGCAGAACTGGGCAAGATTTCCAACAAAACTAATAAGCCAATGGCAGAAGCAACTTTTAAACGAAGATTGGTACTGCTTGAGGAAGAATGCCCAGAAATTGACCGCTCGCTCTATAGTCGCAAATTCTCGGATTTCTCAAAATGGTGTCTGGTTCAGCTAGAGGAAATCTTCCTCTTTTGCGATCGAGATATCGACAAAACCCGCAATTACTTACAAAACATAGGAATCAACACAGATGAGTATTTCAAGAATCGAACTCAAAGCTCAACTCGGCCTGGGCAAAGTTAGCGACATCACCAATGTCCGTAAAGCCCTGGGTCAGAAAGATTGGCAGAACTCTCAGGTTTTAGAGGCTGATGCTCTCGAAGTGACTGAATATTACCGACTTGTTCGCGAAGAAATGATTATCCCGTCGGAAGCATTGCTACAAATTGCCAGCAACCGAACTGGCAGCAGTGAATATCAGAATGATCAAATTGATGAAAGTGTGATCGACCATAGCGAACACCGCGACGGTCAAGAAGAAACCAATGGAATGGTACTTGCTATCCGATCGGTCACTCAAGAAGCCAGCTTAGCAATGACGGATGTTGCTGAGGCAGCATCCGAACAAATAGTTGATACCTTTTGCATTGCCCTGGGTGCAAATGTAGTGGACAAACTTCAAGATAGAGCAACTAAAGTTCGAGCGAATTTTGGTTCAATCACTGAATCTATTCGATCGACTCCTTTAGATCTCCGTGGTGGAAGTTTACCGGGAAAAAAACAGCAACCGAAACAGATAACTGGACTTTGGGGCTAATCGAATCCTGCATAGAACTAGCTGAAGCTTACAGCGAGCGGCTAATTCTAGAAGAGCAAGCTCGAATAGCTCACCGAGAAAAGTTACTCATTGCCTTGGTTGTCTATTCGAGTTTGCTCTCTAATTCACACTGCTGCGATTCACACTGTGATTGTTCAAAAAGACAGAAAGAGGAAAAAACAATGATTCAGTGGCTAGTGTCGATTTTCAGACCTTCTGGTAGTAATCCCTATCCAATTTCAGCCCCTTCAGTTTGGATGACAGGAGTTTGCTAAATGATTCCTATAACCTCTGACAAAGTTTATGATTGGCATCCAAATCAGAAAGTTTATGTCTACAGTGCTGAAAAAAAATGCTTGGAACTGTGCCGAGTGATTGACTTAGATTTGTCTCCATTAGGCGATCGCACTCGACTTCTTGAACCAGTTGACGACAATCTGCAACTCTGCCAACCAGAACATCGAAAAATACCTCCTAACTGTGTCGGCGGTCGGGAATGTCCCTATCCTGGAGTTTGTTACCGTTTCGAGACTGAACAGCAAAATTATGAATGCACATTCGCATCTGAGGACGACAATTATCTCATGGGTGATTGTTGGGAACCATAACCAAATCGAGTTAATACTCCTGACAACCGTAATTCTAATCAGTCTCCTGATTCTTCTACTCAATATCGTCAATCTGTGGCGAAATAAGCAAGGCAAGAAAGTTCAAAACATTCAATTTCGATACAAAAAGCTTAAGGATTATAAGGGGTGGAAATAACGCCTGAAATACAAGCCATTCTCGATTTTCTGAAGGAGTTTGGGAAAGGTAGTACAGCCGAAATTGCTTTCTGTACTTTTATCGAAGAATGGCGAGTAGAAATTGATGTTCAAGATATGGCTGATGAAGGTTGGGTAAGACTCTCAACCGATGGCGCAAGTAATACGATCGCAACGATTGTTAACCACAGCAAGGATTATTAACCATGAATGACCAATTTTCGACAGATTCAACATTCACAACTAAGACCGAACCGGGCGCTCCTTGGATGAGTAGAGCTATCCCAGCATTGGTAGTTGGTTTCGGTGCACTCTGCTATCAAACCGGGTATCAAGAAGCCCTCAAACAAGCGAAACCGACGATCGTACAGGGCAGTCAAACAGTCAACAACACCACAGTTTATCAAATTGCTCCGTCCGTGGGCATTGGCAGCAACAATAACCGTCAAACAGTCGAGTAGTTAGGAGCTAATTCTCATGGTAAAAAAACTGACAAGCATGACCTATGAGGAGCTTCAAACTGAGCGCGATGCAAACGAATTGCTCCAAAATAATCTGAAAGTTCAAATCGAACAGGTCACTGATAAAAAGGTTTCTTTGAAGTTAAGTCAAGAACTTTTGCATATCTCGAAACGTAATGAAAAACTGGCAGCACGACAAGTGGTTTTGATGTCTAAGGTCAAAAGACCGATCGAGATGTCACTTGATGAAATTGAAGCCGAAACCGAACAGAATAAAATTACGATCGCCAAATTTGAAGAAGATTTGAAATCCAGTGATTTTGAGACGCGGTTTAATGCTAGTCAAACACTACGGACTCTTTATGCACGACATAAAGCATTATGTCGTGCATAAAGAGTCGCGCTTTTGTCTCATTCACTCGAACTTTTAAGGAAAGAATTGAATGCGACACAAAAACGCTAAAGCGAGTCTAATACTTAAACACCAACGGCAACCTAAGAAGCCAAAACCTAAGAGAAAGAGTGAATATGTCCCTGGGTTTAATTACATTTTTCAAGACGGCGACCTTTGTAAAGTTGGTTTGAGTGAGACACCAAAAACACGCCGATATTTCCTGTCAAAAGAGTACGAAGCCAACTTAGAAATTAGGGCGATCGTCTTCACGATGAACATGAGACTGACAGAAAAAACGATGCACAAAATCTTTAAGGGTTGCAATGTTCACCGAACTCCAGGATTAGATGGTAGGACAGAATGGTTTGAAGTCAACTATGTAGGAATTATTTTGATGCAAATCACGTTATTTCTTCTCTGTTGGCTTGTCAACTTGGCTTACTTAGCTATTGCCGTTTTAATTTTGATGCTCCTTTCCTCTCTGGTTTTTAGATAATATGTTCAAACAATTGCTGCAATTATTTCCAAGTCTGTTGGCTTCTCAGAAAAAAGTTACTCAGTTTTCGAGAGAGCTGAGTAATAAAATCTTCCAAAACTTCAATCATGATGCTCAACATTTACTCCCAGGTTGCTATTTCTATGCAGGGTTACAAATTGAAGTTAAGACTTTCTCTGCATATTCAACATTTTTGGGAGAAGAACTCAATTACTGGGATTGGCTAGTTTATGACGGTTTTGGGCAAGTAGTGTTGAAAACTGGTGTCGGAAATACGAGAGATGATGCTATAGCTTTAGCTCAAAGTTGGACAGTTGAATTTCTTGACGGCAAAGTACCTTATCCGAATCCTCAAAATGTAGGTGATGAAAATGCTTAAGCAAGTTTTGAATTTTGTGCCAGTCAAGCTTCTTCAAAAGATTGGTAGCTCGATCGTAGAAAATTTGCATGAACGAGATGAGCTTAGGCATTGGACACCGGATCAAACCGATGTTGCCGAAACTTTTTGTTATATGGGACTAGAAATCAAAATCGTTCCCTGTGCAAGGTTGAATTACTGGTACTGGTATTGGTTCGTTTGTGATGGTCGAGGTACTGAAATTATTAAAAAGGGTACAGCGACAACCGAAAATGATGCGATCGCCCTAGCTCTCAAATGGGCGAATGCGTTTCTAGGTGATGAAATTGATACTTTAGATGAAGAAGAGGAAGAAATAGATGTTTGATTGGTTACTCGGCAAATCTCAAACTCAAAGTCAACAAGGTATCAATCAACATTCTCGAAATATTTACGTTTACAGCAGCCGTCGCCCGACCAAGATTTTTACACTTTATGCTGACACAGAAATTTGCGTAACTCAGGCAATGAAACACGTAGAGCGCCAACTGCCAGAACCCGAACCGGGAGAAATGGTGAAAATCACAGCTTACCTAACACCAAATGGTTTACCAGAATAATTCAATGCGTAAAAATCTCAAACCAATTCTGAATCTGTTCCCTGATTCGATCGTCCTATCATTTACCAAACAGTTGTTGATCTACCTAAAACTGAAAGGTGCAATCACAGAATGGGTGATAGATCCACCAATATCAGATGAATATGAGCACTGTGGATTGATTATCCGTTTGAGATGTTTTCACATTGATGGAGAGGAACGCGCTTTGCGAACAATGGAACTGGTATGTCTACGACGGTATGTATCGGTTTCTTGATCAAGGCATGACCTATGACTCCGCTTCCTCCCTGTTGGCAGCAAAACAGTGGATTAACGAGTTTATGGACTATGACGATGAAGAATTACATGAGGTAAGTAATAATGTTAGATAAATTGTTGAATTTGTTGTCAGAGCGCACCGTTAGTAACCTAGCTATGAAACTGTTGCTTAATCTCCAAGCAAGAGGCGTTGTAGAATCTGACTCGAATTCTGATTAGGAATATGAATATTTAGGCTGGGTAATCAAGCTTAAATGGATTGAATCAAAGAAGGAAATGAATTGGTGTATTTACGATCGTCTCAAAGAAGGAGTTTCGCACAACACAGAAACAGCTTTAGTTAACGCAAAATTCTGGATCGATAATCTTGCTAATGATTCAACACAATTAGATTAGGAAAATAAATGCAACAACAACTTGACCAAGAACAAGATGTATTAACCTACCTTCTCACAACCTTAGTCGGTGGCGCTCTTGATGCTGAGGGGGAGCAAATGTTGGATGATGTTTTCAACATCACAACCGCTAACTTGAATCAACTCACGCCCCAGGGCTGGGCTGCGATCGGCGATCGGGCAATCCAAGCAAAATGGTTCCTTGACCACATCACCGAAATCAAAGAGAAATTTAAGCTACTCATTGACGCACAAATCTGTTTCCGGGAATTCCAAGGCTGGCTGATGGAAGCTGGCTATAAAGGTGCTGAGAAAATCAAGAAAGCTCAGATAGATGTAGCGGTTGCTCGGGCAAAATACGGCGCGACAGTTGAGCAGCAAGATTATCGGCTAACAAAAAGTAAAGAACAATTTGCAGCAGAAACAGTACAAGAAAATCTTCTCTGGGACAACACGGTAATTGCTGCGATCGCCAAGAAAGTTGCCGAAGTTGATGCAGCCACTGCAAGAATGCAAGGAAATCCAGAGTTTGCCGAACAACTACGACAGTGGAAAGACAATGAAGATAATACCTATAAACAAGCTGCATACGGCTTGAAATACGGTACTCATGGCTTGAGTCATCCATCTCTCGGCGGTTCGACTTCTTCTCAAGTTCAAATTAGTCAGTCTAACTATCAACCTCAATTTATTTCAGCTCCAGGTTTAGCCACAACACGCTCGGCAACATCGGCAACAGGTAGAGCCAAGGATTCAATCAATGTGGCTGTTAACTGGTCAGGCGACATGGCAGGCAAAGTCAAAGGTGTTGCTTCGCAGATAAATCGTGGTTTTTCAAGATTCACTAATTTCATGAGAGGTGAAAGTTGATTATTTCTAAAGGTTACGTTTTCAAAGTGGTCAGCTCGATCGATTCCACTAAAAGCGCTACTGCTACGACAAATACAGGCTGGGTAACGACAGATGACCATGAACCGGGGATAAAACTAGCCAATAGTTTTGGGCATTTAGTAGTTGCTGAAACTTCGGCAATACAGAATATCGAGATTTGCCCCAATTGTTGCTTGATGTACGGCAAAACCTTCAATAAATGCACCAACCATGTTTTTACCAAATCCACAACTACCGCAAAAGCCTGCTGTGCAACAACAGCCACAGGTAGAGTCGATCGTTTATAAGCCCTCAGCCGAACTGAAACGCCTTAAGAATGTCAACAACTGGCATTTTTTGGTAGTGAATTTTGCGATAGGCATCGGCATAGCAAATGTGTTTCGGTTCTTTCCGTCACATATTTTCTTAGGAATCGTGGCGATCGTCATCGGCTCTCTCAGTCTGTTTTTCATGTCGCCAGCCGATCGCGCTTATGTCGGACTCTGGCGGACTGGCGGTGCAGCACTGGCGATCGGAGGCATTCTCTGCTTCTGGGATTTGTATTATCTCCTGACCTGGCAGCATGGTTTGGCGATCGCAATCTTTATCATCGTCGCCATGTGGATCATTGGTGCTGGTAGTAAATAATACTTACCTCCCTGTTGCTACGGCTGTACTGATTTGAGTCAGCAGCAGGGAGATTTAAGTCTTGGCATCACTCCTCACTCATCAGTCATTAGTCATTGGTCATCAGTCATCGGGCATCGGAAATCGCGCGGGTATCTCGCGCATCAGATTGGAAATCGCGCGCATCGGGCATCGGGCATTGGATTTTGGGTATTGGGGACTGGGTAAAGGATAGGAGTCATCAGTCATGGGTAACAGGGTAACGGTCGGGTCATTTTTCGGAGCATTTTGCTGTCTCGGTTTGGCATTGATGCCGCTTCCGTTCGATCGCTGGGTGGGAGTTCGGCAAGCCAGCTCGATCGCTGCGATCGGCTGCGGATATTTTGGCTGGCACGACAGCCAGAAAAAAAAGGAGCAGCTTGAACGGCAAGAGCTCTGGGAATTTGAGCAGCGACTGAAACAACTAGCTCTTGATGCTGCTGTTAACTCCGCCCTCACTGAGGTTCTAGTTGAGGAGGTAGTGGTCAAAGAGAAGCTTCGGGCTAATGCCTCTGTTGAGGTCTACAAAGCCGAGACTCAGCAGAATTATGTCCGGGTCATGGCTCACGATCACCCCACCATTCTTGAGCATCTTCTCAAAACTTCACAGCCCCCAATACCAGAAACAAAAACAGTTTTTGATTCTCAATCAGAAACAGAAACAGATTCTATTTCTGATTCTGTTGTTGATAGTGTTCCGGGCGGTGTGGCAAGAGAGAAAACAGTAGAAGAGAAGAGAGCGGAGTATATAGCTGCTGCCCGATCGAAGCTGTTGAAATTGATTGAGGAGCATGAAGGCGGATGGATTGCACAACTGATGCACAAACCCCTCCTAATTTATGGGGATATGGGTAGCTTTAAAAGTTACTTCGGAGCTTTTTTAGCACTGTGTCGGCATTATTTGTATGGTCACAAAATCATCTCGATCGCTGACCCTCACTTTCACCAAAATTATGATGAATGCTGGAAAACTCTGGTTAAGTTAGGCGTTCCCGGCTACGGCGCAAATCAAAACTTTGAGGAGGTTGGCGCACAACTTAACGCTATGTACGATCGATTCAAAGTCCGAACTTTGAAAGATGATTGGCTGACCTCTATCTTTGATGAAATGACACAATATGGCTTTGAAGAAGGTACGGTGGAACCTGCCAGCAAACTAACCCGAAAAGTTGTTGGCGACCCTCGCAAAGGCAAAGAAGCGCCTATCTTCATTGCTCACAATGATACTAACGCTGCTTTCGGCGGGGGTGACGGTTTCAGTAAATCTGTCAACTCAGGAGTTATCAAACTTCAATTACGATCGGACAGCAAATATCAGCCACTTTTCAAAGGAACTATTTCGGGTATCAAAGATGAAGAGGGAGAGTGCATCAAAGATTTACCTATTTCTATTCTGCCGAACTGGATACGTCCTGAATGGGTTTACGAGTTATTTAATGGCTTTAGTGTAGAACCTGACAATGAAGTTATTAGTAATTCAGCAGTTGACCAGAATGTAAATCTTAGCTTGCAAAATACAGAACCTGAAGCAGAATTTCAAACAGAATCTCAAACAGAATTTCAAACATAACCTGAAATAGAATCGGATATAGACAAACTAAATCGGGCATTAAATCAGTCAGTATCGTGGGATTATTGGTTAGCCGAATCAACCACTGAAGAACTCGATCAAAAAATAGAGTTACATCGCTCGCAAGCTGGTCAAAACTCAGATAATTTACCAGATAATTCGGCAGATAACTCAGGTGAAGAATTATCCAAGTCCGATAACCTTATCAAAAGCGAGATAACTCCAAAACCCTTACCCAGAGAGGATTATCCAGTTATCTGGAATGCCGAAGATTTCTCACGATTACTGCCAAATGAGTCAGAAACAGCCCTTTTTGAGCGCATTTTGAAATTATCCGATAAATATACAAGTCCAAGTAAACTCATTCAAGTCGGTTTGGGTTTCACCCAAGGAAGGAGGAAGCCAAAAAGTTATTCAGATGTAGGTAAAAGATGTTTTCAATACCTTGTAATGAAACATGGGACACCTTCACTAATAGCTAAATTCAAGGATTACTTGGAAAAGAGCTAAGCCAAATCGATCATTTATTCGATCGATAATCAATCTTAACAATCAGTCAACCAAAACTAAGAGAGAATTAGGAGACAAAATGCGTAAACCAACAGCAACCGAATCGGTATTTTTTGCGGGAACATTGACAGCATCTGTATTAGCAACAGTCGAAATTGTTCCAGATATTGCCAAAGAATTAGCAGAAGATGCACAAAAAACAGCTCAACTGTACGCCGAGCAAAAGTTGATACATCCAGTAGATAGTTTTACCGCTGGAGCAATTCTCGGTATAGTAGCTGGTTCAGCAGTAACTCTGAAGGTTATCGCGGAAAAGATGAATAATCCGTAATCCGTAATCCATAACCAAAAAAAGAAATCTCATAGTAAAATCATGTTAAGTTGATTTTACTATGAGATTCTGAGTGAGATTTATGAATCAGTTGACGATTTTTCTATTCGGTATTTTGTGCGGATTAATCGGAGTTTTACTGATACTATTACTCTCCCAGCTCATTCACTAATAATTCATGGCGCTCTGACCGTAAATATGGTTGCTGTTGTTGCTGTCTAATTTTGGGAGTCCGAGGTGCTTTATTACTAAAAAATCCCCAGGCAATTAATGCAAAGCCAGCGACTAACTGACCATCTTCATTACTAATCTTGCCAGTAGCCACAAGTAATTCTGCAACACCAGCGATCGTTCCTAAAATACTAGAAATAAGGTCTAATTGATCAATAGTAGGCTTTCTAAATCTTAAGTTCATCGTTTTTGATTGAGTTTAAAAGTATCAGTCTTTATCATCGTCAAAATGACTTTCGATCGATTCAATAATAGTGCAGGCAGCGATTTGTAGTTTGTGTTCAATAGCTTCGATTCTGCATTCCAAAGTAATGTCTCGAAGTCTATTTATATCTTGCCAGCGTCGCATTTTGTACCCGGCAGTAATCGTGTCACTCTCTTGTTTTTTAGTTAAATCATAGGCAAACTGATCAATTCTACGCACTAAACTATCTTTAATTTGCCGAGAAGCTAACCAGAAAATATAGGTAGAAATGATAGCAACAGTTCCGATCGAAGCAGCAATATAATCCAAAGTTTCTTGTTTCATTTCCCCATAAATTAAAGTTTATTACCTGGAATGATAGTTGTCGTAAAAATATACTCTTGATCAGCAACATAGCGAGGGTCAGTCAAAAGCCTCTTCATGAAGTCAAAGTGCTCCCGTCTAAGTCTCCCAACGAAGCAGCCAGCTCCGGCTGTATGAATATCATTTACTGGATGATCGAAACCGTGGTGTTGATTGATGCCGAAGTAACCCTCATCGATCGAATCACCGGTTCTCATCATGTCCCGGTTCCAGTCGCGATGCACTTTGACTAGCCCGACCTGGATAAGAGACTCGTGCGGTTCAGAGTAGCCGTGGATGCCGACTTGCCATGCTCGATACTGTCCAAAAGCTATTCTGGCAGCACCCTTGGGGTTCATGGGGTTGTCGGTGTAATAGAAGCCTGGTTCGGTTGTCGCTTCCCAAGCAGCTTCGATCACCGGCAACCCATCCCGAAATATTAAAAGAATTCGGGCATCGTTGAAATGGTTGGGAGTATCAGCGTTAAGGGTTCCGTCCGGGTTCATCCCTTCCACATAAATAATGTTTTTTTCTCCCTCTTTCCGAGCCAAGCTATATTTCTTGGCTTCCATGTATCTGACAATTCGTTCAGCTAAGTTCATAGTTTTTCAGGATAAGGTTAATTTTTTGAACTCGTTAGGAAGAATTAGGTCAGGCTCTGACCAAAGACCTAATTTCTTACGGTTAGCACTGGCAGTTTCAGTAATAATTCCTCGGAGTACAGTCAACTCTCTGGTGTTGTAAGCAAAGCGGTTATATGGGAGGAAACTTACCCCCATTCCGCTCTTGCATTGAAGAATCTGGATATTTGTTGCTGCTGAAATTTTGTCAAAGTAACAGTCGCATATCCAGCGATCGAACTGGTCTTTCTCGATCGGAATGGCAATAATTGGTTTATTTGCCACCATATTCATCAATGCAGTTTTTGCCGTTTGCGCCCATTCCCAATGTTTAAGAACTCTGGGGTCTGTGCTAGTTACTCCCGGTCTTTGAGCTTCAGGAGTATCTATCCAGCGGAGTCGAACTCGTAAATCAGCACCTCGAAAGTCTAGGGTTAAAGTATCACCATCAAATATAAATTTTGAAAAACAGTTATATGCAGTTCCTGGAGTAATCATGGGCTCAGCCTCAGAAGTATTTTATTTATTGTAATTTACTTTTTAGGCTGATGAACTGGTATTAGAATTGAACCCAAATAGGTTGAATCCAAAGCCGTTTACTATCTCTCCAGCGCTTACCATGACCTGATTCTAACACCCTCTAATGCCCTTGTCTCCAGTGGCTACACGGAGACAAATGAGTTCCTTTTTCTGCGGATAATACCGAGAAAGTTTGATAGTTTTCACCCAGACATCGGGGAAATCTGACATTAAAAAAACTCCGATCCCTCGGCATAATTTCTTACTTTTAATTTTTATTTTGGAGTCAGTTACAGGCATTAATAACGCTGGTGTCAATTCCCAAATCAAGAGTATATTAATTACCAAATTGCGAATGGGTTGAAGAAAAACTTTATCATCGATCGAAAGAGTAGGTTTACCGAAGTTTGCGTTTTCATCCTAAATCAAAGTACCATCACTTTTAACACCAGTTCCTGAAGGCCACACAGTTTCATAAGAATCAACTGTGCAAATCTGAAAATATCGACCGTGTTTCAAGGCAAATGGTTTAATTTCGATGTTACTCCACTTGCCATAATTCCAGCTTGGATAATCACAATCACTACACGAAACCGTCAGATAATCCACTTCAGCACCATCGGGCGTGTGAATTAAGCCTTTGGGTATGGCTAGCAGGAAACTAGGTAAGGATGGTTGCCAACCTCTCAGGATACCAGGTTTAGCAAGTACATCTGTCTGATCGAATGCTGTAATTAGCTGCTCAGTCAAGCAATAAATAGGAGCATCTTTGATAAACCAGAGAGCTGTTCGGTAGCTATGGATGAATGCAGATAAATCAACTCTGAAATATTCAACTGTGCAACTTGACAAAGCTACTGAAATAATTCCGCTTAAAGTCTGCCAATTGATGTAGTTCGGAGGCATTTTGTAAGCCCGATCGCCCCTAATTTCTTTGAGTAAACCTTTGTAGATATTCTCAAACATTTTCAGGCTGCGATCGCGATTAGGATTGTTTTCGTCAAAGATGATTGATTTTACTTTCATGATTTGGCTTCAAATGTTAACGTAAATGATTCGAGTTCTCTCCGCTGGCATCCGTCTCAAGTTGGCTTTAACTCCATAACTTAGACCGTCATAAACTGCCAACATATAATCTGCCGATCGACTCATTTCAATATCTTGACGTGGATATCGACCTACATCAATGATTTGATGACCGAAACTTAGACCGCTTCCTGTTTCATAAACTTTAACGTTGCGATATTCCAGAACATTTAGGAATGCTAAAGCTAGTTGATCGAAACCCCGATAGTTCCCGATTAAGATGGTAGCATTTAGCTTTGTGATATTATGAATTCGCGTCCACATTTCCGCGTTCATTTTCTCAAGTCTTTCGGTTCCCGTGAGAAATACTTGCATTGACTTAGGGTATAATTGATTTGGTTTTTACTGATCTAATTGACTGTTACAAGCGCGATGTAACAGTCACTTTTTCTGACAACTTTGCTAAATCCTTTTGAGAAGCATGGCAATTCGATCGTACCGATCGGCATGACAACCGTTATCAAAAATTCCAAACTGTTTATCAGAATAGTTGATGCCCAATACCGAGATGATGCAGTAGTGACTGTAATAAGGGAATAATATTGAGCCTAAATATGGCTCAATATATTCCGTTTCAAACAAAGCTTTCGCTGTTAGTTTTTCATACTGTTGCTGGCTGTTTTGTCCCAACAGTTCTAAAGTCTGAGTGTACATGGGGTCAGTGGTTAGCTTAAAGACACTACTCTATAGCGAAGCTCCACGATTGTAATAATTCAATAGCTTCACTTCTGTAAGTTGATCAATCGACCACATCTTGACTAACAATTGACCTATTTCATCGTAAGTTTCGGGAGACTTAGCAGCCTCAAAGCCCTGGGTTTTATCGAGGATCGAACAGGTGTTGCGGTAATATCGGAACAGTTTATCTAACTCTGGTGCGATATTGAGTCTATCCCACTGTAGTCGGTTAGCTAATCTCAGAGCTGGTCGATCGTCGGGAATAGCTGAAGGATCGATGAACCGATAAGAATCAGTTCGATCGCCTGAATTGTTGATTTTGAGGAGATAGGGCAGTGACATATTATTGTTCCAAAAAGTCACTACCCTACAGCGAAGCACTATTACTATTTACTTGGCTACTTGGCACCACGACTGTAGTGATTTACTTTTCTCTCTTCTGTTTCTTGTTCGATCGACCACAGTTTAGCCAAACGCCGACCAATCTCATCATATTCTTCTATGCGAGAGTGGTAAAAACCATAACCTTCTCCTACATATCCTTCATCACATCCAAATGTTAGAAAGATATAACATCGATCGTCATAGGAAGGGAACAGTTCACCCAATACGGGCTTAATATGTTTCTTTTCCCAACGAAGTTTTGCAGTTAATTCCTGAAATGCTAAGTCTGCATCAAATTTAGCAACAGGTTTAGATTCAGGTTTAGGTTCACGCTCAGATTGAGGCTCAGGGAACTTTTCATTTTTCTTGGGAATGTGAATCGGCATATTAATTCTCCAAACTTACAATTTCACAGCTTTACAGCGAAGCAAAACCAACTAATTTTCTACTAACCATTACCATTAGAACGCCGAGTGTGATTATGATATTGCCGTTCCTGTTTCCGTTGGCGTTCCCGATCGACATGGCAAGGAACGCAAACGCATTCAACTTCTAAATGGTTGACGGCATCGTACCCCTTGTAGTGGTCATATTCATGCTGTCGTAGCTTGCGGGGCGGTACGCCATCGGGCCCTAAATGACCACAATCCACGCACGGGATATTACGGGCATGGAGTAATTTATCACGTCTGACTGCGTAATTTACGCGGTTCCGGGCTTGGGTTTTGTCGCCATCTCTGCCAGGAACCGGGGGAAAGCCTCGGGATTTGCGTATGTCGATCGGAATAGGCTGATACCTTTTTCGTAGCTTGCGGGCACGTAGCGCATCGAAGGCTCTACGACAGCTTCTGCAACGGTTGTCTTTGCCGTCGCGGGCATTTTTGCTGTCATTAAACAAGTTCAGCTTTAACCAGGATTTGCAAGAGAAACACCATTTCAGACCAGACTTAACATTTTGCTGATATTCTTCAACAGAAATTCCAATCTTGGCAGCAGCGATTTTTTGTCCGCCGATTTTTGTGAGTGCCATATTTGTTGATATAGGTAGTAACTAAAAGAAAAACCTCTGACCTATGCGAATAGTTTGTCAGAGGTTTTTTCTCAAGCAGGATTAGAGAGAGAGAGAAGACGGCAACATTTGTCTCGGAACAGGAAACTGACGAAATCTCACATCTTCGGGAAATTCTTCGATCGTCCCGCCCTTTTTATCTTTAAGCTTCAGTTTTTGGTAAGTAGTTGCTACTCCGTCGATATAGCAGGCGCTGAGAATGGGGTTTGAGCCAAGTTGTTTGACAAATATCGCCACGTCTTCAGCACTTTGACATTGGTTGATCATGAATCGAATCCAGTCGAGGTCACAGGGACGCGCACCGGGCCCGGATTCACCACCGATAATTACTTGGTCGATTTGATCTAGCCATTCTTTCTTAATCGTTACCCGTTCTAATAAAGGCTCACAGCTCAGAAACCAAACTACTGATTCTGTTTCTAAAAGGTAAGGGATTCTTTTAGTAGAATCTTGGTTCTCGATCGTCGTGCCAAGCCATAGATTCGGAATCGGCCAGACAAACTCTGCCGGGGGTAGCTTGAGTTGTCGTCTCAAATCCTCAACGTGTTTTCTGATGGGTTCTTTTGCCGATCGAAAATAGTCCGGCATCCGCTCCGGTCTTTTTGTCAAAACTTGAAAGGTATGCTGGGACGCTATCACCATATAAGCAAAAGCTAAATCCAACATATCATTACTGACCCAATGCCCGAAGCAGTCAGTCATGGAGAAGATGAAAATTCTCTCACCTTTCTTCATTTTCACCAGTTTCTCCATGATGATTGAGGAGAAAACCATGTTGACAGGGGCTGTCCCGCTGTAGGCTAAGCCACTGGCAAAGACGAAGTAGTTGCTTAGATTCATTGTTTCGGCATAACAATGAAGGCATCCTGGACTGATTTTATGACACCAGTGTCCGCCGTGTTTGCCATCGGCTTTGACCAAATGGATGGGATTAGCCGTGATGCCAGTCCACTGAATATTACTCATGTGTTTTAGATGTTGGGGTAATCACGCGCGCGTGTTAATTAACGCGCGCCTATATATGTAGAGAAATGGGAGACTAGCTGGTTACAGTGATATCCAGGTCATAGACGGCATTACCTTCAAGCAATCTTTCTGTGGTGTGGCTTCGGATCGCTTGTTCGGACTTGAGGTAGATAGTGCAATCGCCATCGGTTCCGTTGCCGTTCGTAGCTTGCGGGCGCGTAGCGCATCGACTGTGCCATGCCCAAGACACTGTTTCCAGTAATTCAGCGGGAGAGGAATCTGTTACCCATTGCCAGTCAGAATTGTAAAATTGAGGTAAAAACCGTTGACCGTTTTCTTCGGCAACAGCAACAGCTTTTTTGAGAAAATCTATCACATACTCTTTGAAGAGTTTGAGAATGTGTTGTTGATTGCCTGTTGCGCTAGTTACTTTGATTGTTTTGAGCATGAGATTACCTTTCTTTGACAGAGATTGAGTGAATAGTGGAGTCAGTTCGATCGCCATAAATAAGGACGATCGAACTGAACAGAGATTCAGAGGATTACTCCCCTGAATGTTGAATTATTTGCCTTTGAGTTGCTTGACAGGTTGTTGTTCAGCTTCAACAACTTCAGCGCCGTTAGCCGCTGCAAGAGCTAAACCTGAATCAGAAGCAGAACCCAAACACATTGCCTGATTCTCAATCAGTCGAGGATCGCTGCAATGACGGATACCGTTTTTCTCATCTTCAAAAATCATACGAGCAGCTTTTACGGCAGCCTCTTCAAAAGGATTTCCGATCGGACGAGTGGTGATGGCTAAGTAGTAGTAAGGGCCGTAATTGCCTTCACTTTGTACCATCTCGAATCGGAAAATGTTTGCGAAATAAGCATCTGATGCTTTGTTGAGTGCATATTGACTGTGATCGCCTTGCATACCTTCAGCAACCCAAGAATTGAACGCTTCTCGCCCAAAACATTCAACTAAGCCTTTCATTTTGTCCTGACTTTGACGGTGGATGAGAAAGGTACTTAATTCAGAACATTTTTCATGAAAGTGAGTCTTGATTCCCCCGCCTACTGGAATGCCCCAGATTTCGGTGAATTGCTCATTTTCGTAGTGAGGTTTGAAAGTGAGAGTTTTCTGTCCGATCGCACAAATCGCCATCTCAACAAATTCACCACGGGTCAGTCCTGCTTTCTCTGCTTTACTGCTGTTCATTCCTTTGGTTTCGCCAGTGACGAACATTCCGAACTCGCGCGAACAATTTGCTCTGTAACGGCTAGGAATAGTGGGAATACGAAAAGCGAATCCGTCTATGACAATTGGGTTTTGCATTTTAGTTTTAGTTTCTAGTTGAGTTTGTGGTTTAGTTTCAGGTTTTGTTTCATTGAAGTTCCTTTGACTAAGAAAATCAAAGGAACTCAAAACTTAACAGCGAAGCATTACTATCACTCTGGATTTACATGAGTCCAAGTTTTATTTTGCTTAATAGCTGCGATCGTCGATTTCCCGACACCGTATAATTTACCGATTTTACTGGCACTCATTCCTTCAGAAAGTAACTTTTTGATGTGTTTTACTTTGGATTCATCAAGCTTTGCGTTAACTCTTCTTGTGTTTATTTTAGCTCCAATTCCTTCGACATGACTCCAGATTTTGCCTGTGTTAATAGCAGAAATTACAGAAGAATAAACCCCAAACTTTTCAGCAATTTCTCGGGTTGTAAGTTTACCTTCAGCTAACAAATCTCGAATTTCTTCAACTTGAGATTCCATAAGCTTAGAAATACCTACAACCGAGCCTTTTGCTTGACGGTTCTTCTGCTGTCGATCGGCTATATTATCAACCTGAGAAGCTAAGAAAAGATGGTCAGGATTGATGCAGAGTCCATTGTCGCAAGTATGACAAACGCACATCTTTTCAGGAATTGCACCTTTGTAAGCTTCATAAGCTGCACGGGAAAGTTGATATGACTTACCGTTGATGATAATCTTGGGTCTGCTGCCTGCACTATGGTAGTCAGTTATCCAGCAGCCGTCCTTTGAAATGATGTGAAGCTCGATTCGTTGCTTGACTGTCAAACCGCGAGTAGTCATAGCATCACCGAAAATTCTTTGGAACAGTTCGCTCTGTAACGGCTGGGGATTGTAGGAATGTGAAAAGCGAATCCGTCAACAATGATTGGGTTTTTCATGATTTTGTTTCTGGTTGATTTTGGGATTTGTTTCTGTTTCTGTTTTTGTTTCTGGTTAAGTTTCTGTAAAAAATAAACTCAATACTTAAAAGCGAAGCACTACAATTGCTTTAGCTTTATCTATTAAATTTACCGTAATTTTTGATTGCTGTGGGCGATCGCTCGGCTAACAGCAATCAAAATTACTAAGTTAATTCAATTGGATTTCATTCAATCTTTCATCACGACAGTAATCTATTGCAGAATTGAGAATATCCTGAGCTGTTTCTAGTCCGAATTTCTCATGATCATTGCTCGGATTACGAGGAAAAGTGTTTAATATGAAGCCTTTCCCTAGCTGAGACTTAAACGGGAGAAAGTCTAATTCATAGATTTTCTCAGGTTCTATCGGGGGAATTTCTCTCTGTGCAGTGAGGAAAGTTGAGAGAGTTCCGCCAGAATCATTGATGACAAATCCCCAGACTTCTGTTACTGGCAGCACACCAAGTACAGAATTAATCTTTAAGATTCGGCTATTGATTTTTACGATCGCCATATTGAGCGATGGAAATTCTAGACCTTCTAAGGTGAAGTGTCCTTTGACTCGATTTTCTTTGTAACGAAGAAATCGCTCTACCTGAAAACTGGATTGATTGACAGTGATTATTGTCATTGTACAAAATAGTTGTTGAAATCAACATCCTAAAGCGAAGCACAATAAGAGAGTACAATCGCTTTAGGTTTATTTTAATGCTTCAAGTAGTGAACATAAACGGCTAATGCTGGCACTTTATGTTCAGTTTTCTTAAGTGCGCTCGCCCGCTGTTTCTCTAAGTTTTGTAAGTAGACAGAACTGAGAAGCGCTTCGTGTTTTGTTTCTGCTTCTGCAAGCATTTCCTTCAAATCGTTAATGTAAGCTTGACTGTTAGCGAGAGGGATTGCATTCGATCGACATAAATTATCGTATTCACGGCTGATATCCTCATCAAGTCGAGCGACACTAAGATTTTCGTTATCGTAGCGAGTGCGAAGTTGGATAACGATTTTGGCATTGTCATCGTTAAAGACTACGTTTTTGCGAGCTTTGTTAGACTCAATAATCTCGAAAGATTCAAGAATAGCATCAGGTTCGATCGCTTCAGCTTCAACTTTTAATCTTTCAATTTGATTGCGAATTTCGGCAAGTCTTTTGAGATGTTCCATGATAGAATTGTTGTGTGGAAAATACCTGAAACTGAATTCAAAAGCGGTTAGTCCTACGCTAACCGCTTTTTTTGTTGACTATTTAGCTACCAAGTTAAAGCATCTGCTGCTGCTTGTTGTGCAGTACCACTAAACTGATCTTCAAGACTAGAATTATCGAATAATCCAGCTTCATGAGCAGCGCCGATTTCATCATAAACGGCTTCAACATCAAACTCTTGTTCAACCGCTTCTTGCAGTTCGTCAAACGGCAGATGTCGATCGAAATGCTTGAAATCCTTGTGAAGATACCATTCAGGTTGCAGTTCGATCGACTCAACATGATTCTCAATCCATTTGAGGAAGGCAAACTTAACTTGGTCAGGTGTAAATAAACTGCACTGCTGACAATCCAAAGCCAGAAGTCTTTCAACAATTTGATCCAGATCAATCAGTTTGCCGATCGCTTCTAGAAGCATCCGGTCATAAGCTTTCTCAGGAACTAATATCTCAACAGTTTCACAATCAAGATTAGAATCGATTGCTGATTGTTGAAGAGTTTGTGCTAAAGTAGTTGAAAATTGGATGGACATATTTTACCTTTGATAGATTGTTTGACAGAGTGATAGAGAAATCAGTACCCCCCGGCGAAGCCTTCACGAAGCGTCGCCGGGGTTTTCTTGTCAGAGCGTTTGTCAGAGCGAAGGTAAATTAATTCGGAAAACTTTAGCTTCAGATTCAACGACATTGTAAATATCGTTGCTCATGTGTTCGACTTTGGCTTTAAACCAACGCACAAACGCTAATTTGACATCAGAATCGTTGTCCATCTGACAGTCACAGATGCAGCGAAATTTAAGCGTTTCTACGATCGCATCAACATCGACTATCTTTTCAATTAGTAAAAGATAGTCGATGTCTTCTTCTGACCAAGTTTGCGGTGCTCTGAAGGTAGCTGAATGGTTTTGCATTTAGACACAGAAACAAAAACAGAACACTCCCTTACAGCGAAGCATTATTTTGTTTTTGTTTCTGTGTCTATGGAATTAGCTAAAGCGTAGGAATTGAGAAGATAAAGCAGGCTAGCAGCAGCGACGGTAGTATATTTGGTAGTCTGTGGTTTGCCGTCATTTTTATCAGGAACAGAACGCTTGATTAAGTAAGAGCTGTCGGAGATGCGATCGCAAGTGAGAATGTCTCCGCGTTCGATCGCACCCTTCGCAAGTTTGGTGATGCGACTGTGAATATGCGCTATAACTGCTTTTTTCTTCATTTTGAGTTTCTGGTTGAGTTTTTGGTTAAGTTTGCGGTTGGTCAGATGTCCCCCTTAATAAGGGGGGATGTGAGGAAAAACAGCTAGAAGAGGCGTAACTGACGGTGAGCAGGTTCAACAATTAAGAACTGAGATTCAGCCGGGACGTACTGATAAATGAGCAGATTATGATTGCGGGCCATCTCAAAAGTTGTGGCAGTTCCACCCCCAACGCCGTGAGGATCGCCGGAAAAAACTGCTAGGCAAATGTCCGATCGTTTCACCATCCAAGCATTCCGAGCCTGCATGACACCTGGACTGTAATTCTTGTAAAGGCAGACTTGATCAGTTGCTTGCTCCAGCAACTTTTTGTAATGACTTTGCTCACGAGGTTTCCAGAGAAGATGTTGATCAGCGCAAGGAATCACGGCTGTCCATTTGAGTTTACGCCGAACTAAAATCTCTGCTGCAACTTGGTCAGTGCCGAGCGCCATACCACACAAGAATTTAGTCACGCCTTGCTTCACTGCCATTTTGATAAGTTTATCGATCGGAATGTTGTAATCGAACCAGCGATGTCCAGTAATCATCGCCGTGTGGTACTCTTTCACATCAAACGGTTCATGAAAATTGTATTGAGTCTCGCGGTTAAGACTTCGATTGACTCGTTGTTGTAAAGCAGGAATATTGCTTGCTGCCATGAGTTGTTTCTCTGAAAAAGAATCAACAACTCATGGCGAAGCATTACTTATTTATGTGTTATTTCTTGGCTAATAAACTTGGCGAATGGTTAAGTTTAATCTGCCGTGGTTCTTCAATAAGTCCGAGGTTTTGGGAAGAATTCTTTGGACGCCGTGATAGGCTAAACGGCTGTCACCGTGCAAGATAACGACATCGCCCGATCGTAAGAGGATGCCTTCTAATGGATCTTTCCGACTGCGGTTGCTGCCGATGACAAAACTGCAATCATCACCGAGAGATATCGAAATGATGCAGGGTTTGAGGTTGCTCTCGGTGTTATCTTGATGCAAACCTAACTTACTTTTCCCGGTGGCTGGGTAAAAGTTGATTAGGCAAGTTTCGGGCTGATAATCAAATTCACCAACTAATTTGGCTAAACTTTGAGCAATGTCTATTAACTCTGTTGGCATTGCTGCGAATGGCTGATTATTTACTGGATTGATGGATGAGTAACGGTAGCCATTTCGATCGGATAGCCAACCAACTATTCCGCAACTGGTTTGGCTACAGTTGAATTTCTGGCCACTGGGCATCACAGAAATTGTTACCCCGCCGTTGGCTCTGGCTATATTTCGGATAAGCTCAACTAAAGCTTGTTGTTCAGAAACAGAGAAATAGCTTTTGAGGTGCAGCATAGTTTTTAGTTAGAAATCAACTCATTAACGCGAAGCGCTAGGTAACAGAAAATCTCCAGCGAGGGCTGGAGAATTATCTACTTACATTCAGATTTGCGAGAATCCATCTTCTGCTTGATGCGCTGTGGCAGACCGAGAATTGCGCCTTGATAGAGTCGATCGAACTCTTGCTCGAAGTGAGCGCCGACCGTGGCACTTTCCACAACCAACAGCGTTTCATCATTTGCTCGGTTGGCGGCTTCACTCCAATTGTGAGAACCGGTGATGACTTTGGTTCCATCAACAACACCGAACTTGTGGTGCAGTCGATCGCCTACGGGAAGTTTTGGCATTCCGACCGTCGCCAGTGGCTGACTCCAGGGACGGTTTTCGACTTCCAATTTGCAACCGTCCAGTAGGCTAGCACCCATCATGTCCATCGCCTCGCTGTAGGGGCGGTAGACGAAACTGGAATCAACCAAAGCTCGGATGCCGACTCCGGTTCGAGATTTGGTTTCGAGTGTGTCAGCCAACTGCTGAGCAGAGAAGACAAACAGCGCCAGATTGACGGACTTGGATGCGGTGGCTAAAGTCCGATCGATTAATCCATTCGGTGTCTGCTGCCAGGGAGTTTTGCTTGTCGCCGGCGAGAACTGAACCGCGACGGTTGCACCGCCGACTTGAACTCTGGCGATCGGGCGAATCGACTTCTTTACACCAAACTTGCTGTCTGGTTTCCCACCGGGGCCGTCACCCCACATGAGGCTGAACTCTTCTGTGAAAACTTTGGCTAGCTCTGGACTTTGCATTTTCAGCAAATTGTTGGGATTTCCGCGACTTTCAGCGCTCTTGAAATCGCCATGAATATCGCTGGTAGTGAAATTGGCAGAAGTGGCGATAACGGTTTTGCCATCAATGATGATGAACTTGTGGTGCATCAATCCGCTGCCTTTGCTGCCGTCAGCGGTATCGTCAATCATGGGGATTCCTGCTTCACGGACGATCGCAAGAGCATCACCGCTGGAGATTTCCGCATCTGACAGCGAACCATCTTTATCAATATCTGCGAGGTTAACCAGTTCGGCATATCGATCGCGTTCCCGTTTGGGCAATGATGCTATCTGTGAGGCAGAAAGAGCGATGGGACGATTGTAGAGATTTTCGATAATGACGCGAACTTTAATACCTGAGCGATGACGATGCGCTAGAGCTTGCGCTATCCGAGGCAAACGTAACTCTTGAACTGCGACATCGACACTTTCACGAGCGCTGTTGATGGAATAGACCATGAGCTGTTCTAAATCATGTCCCGATCGAGTGACCTGACGATATGGCTCAGTATAGCTAGAAGTCTGAGACTGATTGAAATAAACCTGAAGTGATGGATCTTGAGGCAAAGCTTTGACAACTGGAGCTGCGGGAATTTCTTCAACTGCTTTTGGTTTCATGAGCTGACAGGAAGCGAAACCAGCGAGAATCAAAACTGCTAAAGCAACGATTTTCTTGTTCATGATGAGTAATTTTTGGGTAATGGATGATAGTTAAGTAGGTCTAAAAAAAAATCTCTAGCATTAGCTAGAGATTTCCTTTCTGATTCAACATGGCTATTTACACTCCTTATCTTGCTTGATTACAACTTCACCGAGATTGCCATTAGCTCCACCCCTAACTAAACAAAATTTCTTTCTAGTCCAGGGATGGCTAATGGTTATCGTTCCATGCTGGCCGTAACTACCACCAATTCCGCTATTGGTTTCACTACTCCAACTAATCAAGGTTGCTAAATTGCTACCTGCTTTACCTGCAACTTTCGCATCAATACCTCTAAAGGTTGATTTGATGTTTAAACCGCTGGGTAATGGAACTTTAGCTCCACAAACTCCGCTCAAACACTCTGCAATTGCTGGCTTATCACCCGTATAGATGGCTACACTTCTAACTTCGCCATAATTTACGATTGCATCATATCTGCTTTGCTTTGCTGTTTGAACTAACTGAACGTGAGCTGCTGTAACTTTTGCATAACCGATTAATCCGGTTCCTGCTAATAATCCAATTGCTGCTAATTCACCAGCAATTACGATCGATACCAAAGTCTCAGTTAAATTAGCCATGAGAAATACCTAGATAAGGGTTAATGAGTTGTAAATTTACAACTCATTCTCTTATCGCGAAGCGCCCTCACAAAAAATCTTCACTTACTCTTTCTCTTAATTTTAAAGCCCCAATATCCTTTACAGATACTGAGGCTTTTCTTTGCTATCGATCGCTAGAACTAAAATTCATCGGTTCTATTGTTGTTGTATTCTTTCTTGTTGGCATAATATTCCGATCGAATTTGCATCAATTCGTCGGATGTGTATCCCAACTTGCCGACAAATGTACGAATTCCTGCCAGATCCATTTTATGAATCTCATAGGTTTCCCAGTCCTTTTTGAAAATTTCGTACAAATCTAAACCTTTGAGATCGGTATCATTGTCAGCCTTGAACTGTGACCAAGCCATTATCCGAATAGCATCTCTCAGATTGGATGCTTCTTTTTCAGATTTGGTCAATATGTGAATAGCCATGATAAACCTCTAAGTAAAGTACAGAAAATCTAACTCAATTCCTTATGGCGAAGCCCTACAAAACGCTTACCTTCACCATTGTTTTTTTATTGACCGATTAGTAGATTAAGTTAAACACTTTGGATCGAATCCAAAATATTTAACTTAATCTTACCATTCAATCGACTCAACCATTTTCGATAGATAACCTTTAGCTTGATTTAATTGCCACAAAACTAAACTAAATCTTTCCTCACTCATGATCCGAGGGACAGAATGGATTTGCTTACAATTAAACTTCACAATTTCACCGTCATCTAACACACAGCTTTTGCCATCAACGACAAACTCTGCAATGCCAATATTTAGGGAAACTGCGATCGGTTGTGCATAGCCATGATCGCGATGATCAGCAATCAATCCACAACTACCACCTCTTTTCTTGCCATGATAAGTCAACAAACCTATGTCACAGCCTGGATAAAGCCTCTGACAAAGCTGATACAACCTTTCGTCATAAAACCCAAGGCTGACTTGTCCGTTGCCAAGATGGACTTTATTAAACAACCAAAGTTCTAACCTTTTATTGGTCAAACTACTATGGCTATATTCCATTTCTGCAACTAAACCTCTCAAATACTCTTTAAATTCAGAGAGATTTGGGATAACTTTCTTCATCTTTTCCATGATACTATGCTCCAAACGACAATATTTCACTCACCTCCTTATCGCGAAGCGACCCTAACAGATAACTCTCTGTAGATTCTTCTCTTTCGATAGATGATAGGATTGATGATGAAAAGTAGAAACTCTCCACCATCAATCTCTGTTAGTCAAGGCTAAAAGGCATCACCAACATCATATTCTTCTTCTTCAACAGCACTAACATCTTCAGGAATGTTACCATTGCCATTACCGTTAGACGAACTGTTATTCTTGACAGAAGCAGTCGTACTAGGAGTATTAGTTTTCTTGGCGTAGTATTTCGATCGAATCGAAAGCAATTCTGCCTCAGAAAACTCTAGACTCTTAGCAAAAGCGAGAAGATCCTCATAACCTTTGCCATGAATTTCATCAACTTGCCATTCTTTGTCAAAGACAGCATAACCGCCATACTGAAGATTCTTGAGTGCTTCTTTGTTGGTAGACTTGTACTCTTCCCAGGCAAGAATACGAAGCGCATCAATCAACAAACTACGCTTTTTGGCAGTTTTGGACATAAATACAATAGCCATGATGAAATTCCTTTGATAAATGTACAGTAATTTTGGAAATAAGCAGAAAACCTATCTCATTTCCCTATCGCGAAGCGAACCTGACAGAAAAACTACTGTAGGTTCTTTCATTTCAATTGGTGTTGAATAAGTAATAAAGGCTGCATAGAATTTGTTACTATGCAGCCTTTCCTCTACCATTCGATCGGTTCTACCATTTGTGATTTATAGCCTTTCTTCTCATTCAAAGTCCAAAGGACTAGGGAGAAGCGCTCAGGGGTCAGGATTCGTGGGACTGAGTGAGTAAGCTTGCAGTTAAATTCGCAGATGTCGCCATCATTGAGTTTATGAAGCTTGCCATTGATCGCAAATTCAGCCTCGCCAAGATTTATGCTTACTGCGTGAGGCATTGCGTAGCCGTGATCCTTGTGAGGTCGGATTAAGCCACTACTGCCTCCTCTCTCAGTGCCGTGATAGGTGAGCAAGCCTATGTTACTGCCGGGATAGATTCGTTGGCAGAAGTTATAGAGTCGATCGTCAAAATAAGCTGGCTTTACTGTGCCGTTGCCTAGATGCACTTCGTTAAAAAGCCAAAGTTCTAGTCGTCGAGTCGTCAGCGTTGAGTGGCTAGGCTTCATTAGCTCTACTAAGCTACGGCAGTAATCGCGAAAAAGCTCAAGGTTAGGGATCTCTTTCTTTAGTCGTTTCATTGGAATTATCCATCACTAAAAATCACTTCCTTATCGCGAAGCGACCCTTACAGAAAAATTACTGTTGCTTCTTCTCTTTCGATGGCTACGCCCTTCGACTACGCTCAGTGCAAGCCCGGTTTACGCCTACGATTGATGATGGAAAGATAAACTTGCCATCACCAATCACTGTTTAGGTTAGCCGTTAATCATCAGCAAAAGTGTCTGGATAAGGTTGAGCGATGGAGTAGTAACATTCTCTGATAGTCAACAGTTGTTCGATCGAGAAACCTCTTTCTGTTGCTAAGAGAGAAAGTTCAGTTAGATCCATCGATCGAATTTTGCACTGTCTCCAGCGACTGTAGAATCTGGTGTAACGCTGGTTTAAATCTTCACGAATCTCAGGATTAGTTTCAAACACCTCCCATGCGAGTACACGGAAGGCATCACGTAGGCGTAGAGTTGTCTGTTCTGTTTGTGAATCAATCTGAATCATGGTAGTAGTAGAAGTAGAAGTAGGTTAGGTTTCTGACTGGCTGTTTAGTAATGCTTGGATAGAAAAGCCTTTCTCCATGAGATACCAAACAGTTCGATAGTAATCCATCGAATGAATTTGATGGATTTGCCAACGTTTGTTAAACTCGTCTTCACTCATCTGTTCGTGGTAATGTTGCCAAGCTAACGATTTGAAAGCCAACTTGAGCTTTTTAGTAATTTCAGATTTCTCACGTTCAGATTCAAAGACTTGTCGTTCACGTTCTTCACGTTCATTTAGAGACATCTTTTGTTACTGCTGTTGTTGGTGTTGTGGAAAAAGGTCATTAAGAAGCTTGAAAAGAGTTTCTTTGTTCTCGATCGACACCTTCAATGCGTAAGGAAACAGCGCATCGTTTTCGGTAAGAAACTTAACTTTGCCACTCAAATTAGATGCGGGAAATGCTACTTGAAGAGAGGTTGCTCTAGGAGTGAGAACCAGTTGATATCTTTTGTCACGTTTGTTTTTGTAGCCAACGTATTGTTCTGTGTAGCACCGGACTAACTGAGTATTCTTTGCTAACCAAGTTTCTGCGATGTCGCTACGCGACCCGCAAGCTACGAAAACAAAGTTGTTCCACCTTGAATTGTTTTAATGTCAGTAGAAATCAATTGAGGTACACCGTCAATAACTTCAAATCGTTTAATCACATCGTAAACTATTTTGTCCGACATAAGAATTGTGGGTGAATTAGGTAATGTGGATAGTCTAAGTTTCTCCTTACAGAAGTAGTAAAGAGAAACTTAGGTCTTAGCTTTTAGGTAGTTGAATAGTCAGCTACTTTTTCTTGCAGCGAATTACTTCAGCAACAAACTCAGGACTTAGCCCACGTATTTTAATTTCAAACGGGAAATCTTTAATCCGCTTAGCTTTTCTCGGTTCGGCTTCTTTCGGGAGTGTGTAACCGCCAACTGTAGCTACGAGATTGAGATATGTAGTAGCCTCAGTTTTCGATCGAATCCCTATGTACGTGATGAACGATTCAAATCCTGAAGCTGCATCGGGCATTTCTTCCCAATTGAATTGATTATTGGTTGTGCCGACAATCGTGATTCGATCGCTCAATCTTACTACAACGTAACTGCCGTGCGGTGATGTTTCCACTACTTTACCTTCAACACCTGCAAAATTGACTGTTTCCATGACCAAGATTCCTTACTAAGTAAATAACTCAACACTTCAAAGCGAAGCAAAACATTAACAAACCTTGGAAACAGTTTCTTGATTTTGTTTCTGTGATTGTTTCTAGGATTGTTTCTAGGATTGTTAATGTTTTTGTAGCTAAGCAGGATGAGGAAAATGCTGTAGAGTTTGGAGAAGATACTCAGGTTGTAGTCCGATCGCTCTTACTTCATGGGGATAGCCACGGACGAACCTGGAAAAAGAGACATCATCATTCGGAGTTCCGCCAGCTTTGGTGATTGTGTCTTTGATAAATTCAGCTTCGTTGTAGGTATGTGCCCCTACATACAAGACAAACCGCTCTGATAGAAAACCTGCGAGATTATCTGTTGTTTCATCCCAAGTAAATCGGCTTGTGTAAATGCCTTTGATAGCAATTCGATCGGACAGTCGGAAAATAAAACAGCCGTGGTGTGGAGACAACGCCAACACCTCAGCTTGAATTCCACCGAAATTTATTCTTTCCATTTCACTAATCCTGTAATTGAACAATTCAATAAGTCAACGTTTTATAGCGAAGCATACACCTCTTCTGTCTCTGTTGTAGTAGCAGATACAGGATATGGAACAAACGACTTGAAACAGGCTTGATGTTGAATTCTGTGCTGATTACCGATCGATCGAAAAACTTCTTTAACATTCTTGAGGCGAAGATGCTGAAGATTTAATGAACCTTGCGAATACTGTTGCCAGAATCCTTGCTGGTGCAGGTGCAGGCACAGATAAAAGCCGTAATCTGGGAAAACCAACACTGGACATTTGATGCCAGTTAGGTAAGGCTGAAATTTCTTAACTGGTTCCCCTAACTTATGTTTGCTACCCTTGTTGATTAACCAGAAATCTGCTTCAGGCAAATTGTTTTTCACAATCCAGTCAAACAGTGATACGTTTTGCATTTCATTTTGGGGAACAACATCACTTCCCCAAAACGAAGTATTTTCATCTCTCTTTCTTCACTTCAACTCTTACACATAGCCTGTATCTGCTTATATGTACCTGTACATAGCGCACATGACCGTCACATGAGCATGACATGAGCATCACATGAGGGAAACAGAAACAGTTTGAATTCCTGTTCCCCTAGTTAGAATTACCAGAAAATACTGATAAACTCATCACCATGAAGAGTTTCAGTGCGATCGCCATTTTCATCAAGAACTATGTAGATGAAAGCTTGATTGACGTGGCTAGTTAAATTCATAGCTAGAACCTGGACAATTCCAACAGAGGTATTGTATAAACTACCGATTTCAATTCGATCGCCATTCTGACACAACGGCAATTCACATTGAAAATACATTTCCCCGTCACTGTTCTTGTAAATAAACACACCATCGCGCCATTTACAATGTCTGCCAATTGTGTCAGAGATACCAAAATTAGCAGATTGTAGTCTATCAATTGCGATTACTGTCATAATAGTTGCCTCAAATTTGCACTCCTCAGCGAAGCATTCAAGAACCTCAAACTGTCTGGATAAACATCTTAAGATTCTTGAAATGAAAGTTAGACAGCGCTATCGAATTCCCAGGACAGAAGTTTTTCTTCAGTTCCTTCTTCAGTTTCGACAATATACTCAAAATATTGACTGACTGTTACTGAACGGACGATCGACTTAACCGTAACTACCCCGCAGACAGTCGAATAAAGGCTACCTACCTGGATGCGATCGCCATTGACAGATAACGGGAGTTCGCAAGAGAAAGGATATTCCTTCCTACCATCTACGCAAACATAGACACCGCCTCGCCAAACCAAATTCTCGTTAACCGACAAATCAAACTGAGACTGGTCAGGGCGAGGGCGGGAAATCAGGGTAACTACTTTCTTTCCTGTTGGTTTAACTGTAACTAAACTCATGGCAAACTCCGCAATAAAAACTCTTGTCTCTATCGCGAAGCGCCCTTCGACTCCGCGAGCGTGCAAGAAGCCACAGTTCGATTAAGCGTTGATTATCGGGTATTCTGACCAATACCATTCCAGAAATCTTTTGATGAATTGAGCAGTAGGTAAGTCGTAAGAACTCACATACCAAAGAAATAAAGGTTCATTTCTATGTCTCTCACAGAAACGAAGGAAATGTCTATTAACTGTTTGAGTGTGAATTTTGTGCCAAATAATTTGACGTTTTTCTTCGACTGTTGCTCCATCAAAATAAGTAGCTAAATTGGTCAATTCTTTCCGCTGTTTACAAGCCCAAGTTGCCAAGCGAATGTCTGTGCCTTCATAAGCAATAGCATAATGCCATTTCAAACACTCATCGCTAACTCGCTTGCCGTTTCGATCGAAGTAAGTTCCTTGTCGTCTGTTGACATCATAAGGAAAAAGGTTCATTGGATTGATGTGAATGTCTGACATGATTTTCTTAATATTAGAATTGTGGTTGTGATGTTGCGTGGTAGAATAGTCAGATAACAGCTTCTTACCCAAGATTAATTTCCGGTATCGCTGAAAACCTCGGCTTCTTACCAGGAAAAGACATAAATTCCTTTCCTGGTACAGCCGATCTAATTTAGAACCTGATTTGCCAAATAATCAACGCATCTGGCGACAAGTTCAGCATGAGAGCGATCGGAAATATAAATCAGCTTGAGCCGACCTGTATCCCGATAAGCATGAGCTAATTCCATGACCGATCGAAAGATATCTGAATCAGGAACTAAATTAGGCTCATAGAAACCTTTTAATCTGACTTTGAAATATCTGGGTAAATGCTGCTGGATTTGTTGCCATAACATTTGCCGATATTCCTCAACAGAAAACTTGCCTCGCCAAAGCGGAGAATTGTCAAGTTGGTCATAATGATCGGTTAGACCTTCACTAACATTGAAAACTTCGCGGTCAATATCGATCGCAAATTTAACTTTCTCAGTCGTGAATTTATCGAAATCAAATTGTTCTACAGCAATAGTCATGATAGTTACAAGTGATAGGTCACTCCCTTATCGCGAAGCGACCCTCACCAACCAACCTCAATTGCCTCAAATTCTGATAATTTTGGTTTTCCTTTCAGTTCGATCGATGTTATCCTTGGTTCCACGACTGTTGCCATCCCAGAGAGCCAAACCGTAATCGCAAACTGAGCACATCATCTTGTCTCGATCGACATAGTTCCCTGCAACTCCAACCGTTTCATACCCCGTCGTATTTCTCGGTTTTCCGTTGCCGTTCCACAAAGCAAAGTAAACCTTAACGTTCAGGTAATTCGATCGACGCAGATATTCTTGAACTAACTTGTCTACGCCTCCCGCATCACCAACTATTATCGAAAACTTTAGCTCCATTATTCGATCAATTGATGGTAATCCAGCGGTGATATCTTTGATTGAGCGACTGCCAGAAATCATTACAATTTTAGTCATATTAGTCACAGTTGTTGATTAGAAACTACTTCCCAAACACGAAGTGAAAATGATAGAATTAAAATAAAGTTACTAAAATGAAACTGAAATGCGTTGATTTGTTTGCGGGAATAGGAGCTTGGGAATTAGCAGGGAGTTTAGTTAACGCCAATTCTCAGATTAAATTAGAGACGATCGAATTCGTAGAAAAAAACCCATATTCTCAAAAAGTTCTACAAACTCACTTCCCTAATATTCCAATCCATTCCGATATTTGTGATTACCTACCAATCAAAAATAAAGCCGATGTCTATACAATCTCGTTCCCTTGCACAGGTACATCCAGAGCCGGAACAAAAACCGGACTCGTTCACATCGAATCAAGTTTATGGTTCCAAGCACTCCGATGCGTCATACTCGGTAGACCAAGTTTTGTATTGGTGGAGAATCCTGTCGGGCTTATCGATCGAGGGCTACGAACAATTATTGCCGGACTCAGAATGGGCGGTTACGAAACAGAAGTTGAAGTTATCAGCGCGTCGGAGTGCGGTGCGGTACATGAGAGGCAAAGAGTCTTTATCATTGCCTACGCCAACCACTTTGGCATCCAGCAACGGAAAAGGTGGGAGGGCTGGTCAAAACACATTGGAACACAGATTGAAATCGCAAAATCGTTTACCAGCTACCCAGAAACTAAACCCAGAACTATGCCTTTGGATGATGGCGTTCCCGAGTACATGGCTGGATTGCATTATGACCACTGGTGGCGATTCAATCCCCCGCCAGCCGAGCCAGGAGTAAAACGGAGAACTCCAGGCAGGGCAGAAGCAATCAACTTAGCAGGTCTGTCGATCTGCGTTCCCCAAGCGACTGTTCCTTTGATGCGTCTCCAGTTTCTAGCTTCTCTACTTCAATATTAATAATTCTGCGAAAGAGATGAGCAATCTAGAAGAACAAATCCGTTTGTACCGTCTAGGGCTATCTTATTCCGAGATAGCCAAACATACCCACACGACAGCAGGAAAGGTACAGCGCAGTATCAGAGCATGGGACTTACAGCCTAAGCAAGTCGAACCATCTACTCGTAGCTTGCGGGGCCTTGCACTGAGCGTAGTCGAAGGGCGTAGCGCCATCGACCGCTGAAATTGAAGCTTTGAGAGAACGCATTCGTAGTTTGCGGAGTCAGGGGTTATCTATGAAAGCGATTGGTCGTCAAGTTGTTTCAAACCGTTGTTTGGTACGATCGTCCATAAGTAAAACTTCCTTAGTTTCTAAATGAATATCAAATTTTTGTTCTTTGACTGCTGAACTTCTTCGCTGGACTTATAAATAATATGCCATCACCCGTTCAAATTCTTTGACTACATAGTTCATAAACTTTGGGTTTCGATCGAACAACGTTGAAAATCTCTCAGGCAGACTATTAAATTCTTGTCGTACCAGTTCTTCTACCATGAAAAAGACCGCATAGCCGAAATAATAAAGCTTAGGGGCTATGTCACCTTCTGGTGTAAAACCTTCTGTTGATATGTAGGATTTTCCATTTCGATCGAGATACTGAACTAAATAGATAGTCCCGCCACTCTCCAACTCTAAGGATTCTCTATTATTTTCTGTCAAGTTTCCATGTGGTTGATCGAGTTTGAAATCGTTATACATTGCTCTTGCTAAATAGTTCATTTGTTCCAACCGCTCAGTCAGTCTTAGATTTTCTGCTTTTACCCTCAAACTTTCTATTAACAGTTCAGAATTCTCGCTCAATAATTCCGAATTCTCGATCGACAATCCAGAATTGATAACCGATAAACGCGCATATTCTCTCAACAAATCTGTGTATTCTGACATAAATCCACCCAATTCTTTGTTATATTATAGCAATAATTCAGGTTTTAGGTAGCTTCGCTTTTAGATTTTGATGTTCTTTTTGGTTAAAAGTAATGACAACTGTAACTGAAACAAAAAGTGTGGTTAATATTCATTGTGATGGTGCTTGCTCAGGGAATCCAGGGCCAGGTGGTTGGGCTGCATTACTCACAATTCCAGACAAAACTAACAAGAAAATGATTAGTGGTCAATCTGATACAACCACTACCAATAATCGAATGGAATTGACAGCAGCGATTGAAGCGTTGAAAGCTCTCAAGAAGCCTTGTAAGGTGACACTGTTTTCGGATTCAAGCTACGTCGTAAACACAATGGCTAAAGGTTGGAAACGTAACGCTAATCAAGACTTGTGGGAAGAACTTGATAAATTAGCAAAAGTTCATGAGGTGACATGGATCTGGCTAGCCCGAAACTCTACTCCTGAACTGACTGAATGCGATAGAGTTGCTAAACTAGAAAGTTTGAAAAAGTCTAATTCTTAAAATTAGCTAATGACGGTAGGCATTAAGTGTGTGAATTGAATTATAATATTGTTAAAAATATCTCAAACCACACTTACTATGCCTACCAATCCACTCGATGATGTTTGGGCTAATTTTCAATCACTAAAAGGAGTTAGTGAAGTCAAAAAGATAATGGAGGCTCCTCAGCAATGGCTCCTGGAGCAACCGCTGACTCAGGGATTGTTGGCTCATCCAACGGCTAAAGTTCTTTTAGGTTGGCTTCAGTCATCGCAGAATGTAGCAGCATTTCCTCTTCTGATAGCTCAATGTGGAACAGCATTTTTGGAAACATCCCACGGCATCAACCGTGCCTACAACAGCAAACTTTATCCCAATTTAGCGGGTGCTGGTGAAAGAGCGTTGGCTGGATTAATTTCTACAAGTACAGAGAAAGGTATCTATGGTGATGTCATAAATGCTTTCAACAATAGCTTAAATCTCCCAGAATTGTCCAAAACCGGGGTAAAAATTAACTACGCTATGGATGAGGCTTGGAGATCAATTAATCAAAAAAAGCTTCTAATGCAGGAAGAAGCTAGAAGATTACGAGATAAATATTACCAAGAATTGCAAGATGAACGACTAAAATTAGACGATCGACGTAGAACGCGATCTAAATACAACAATGTGGCTAGAAGTTTAGTTGCTATGGGTGATGCACCTATCCCTTCTCCAAGAATTGTACGCTCTACGACAGGTACAGGAACAGGTACAGGAACAGGAACAGGTACAGGTACAGGTACAGGTACAGTAATAGGTAATAGCAACTACGAGATCAACTCAATTTACAACGATCAAATCTTATCAATGCGAAGTATCAAAGTAAATGCGAGTGCTTTGATAATTGTCCCGGTGATAGCGCCGATCGTTGCTGTAGGAAGTGGTTTAGCGACAGTAGGAATTACAGCAGGCATAATTTCTAGCATAGCAAGTTGGTTTTTAACGACTTGCATGAATTTGGCAGGAATTCCAGCAAGTTTAATTACAGCTCTTATTCATTGCGTAACTTCGATCGTTCTCAAAGTCTCTGGCAGTTCAGGGGCTGAAGCACTAAGATTTTTTGCTGCTTCTGCTTTGAAAATTAACGAAGCTTTGTTGATGACTGTTTTTGGAACCAGTAATATGAATGTTACTGCCTGGATGTTTCTGATTGCAATGGCAGGGCCGATTTTAATTGTCTCAATCATTATCATTTTAGCGATGCGAAATAAAACTGCTTTGTCGAAAACTCTCTATGTCTTTGGAGATTTAGTGGATAATCCTAACAGATTCAATCTGAGAGTAGCTACCATGTACGAAACTAATGCGATCGAAATATTGGATCAGTTCAAACTCTCAGCTAAAAATATGCGCGACAATGCCAAACTTGCTATGAGCCAAATCATAGGACTCGGATTAGATCCAAAAAATGAGTATGCAATTTGTTATAATTTAACTAATCCTGATAATCCAATTCAAGTCACTGGAAAAGAAGAAATTGCAGCATTATTAGGACCTGACAAAGTTGCTAGAATAGCAACAGGTAGACTCAATTTTATGGACTTCATTTAAACAGATGCCAACAATTTATGAGCTAAATTACGACTGGTACGGCGCAGACGAAACACTGGCAAAAGTAGCAACAACTGCTGTTTGGTCAGTGTGGGACTGTGTTGCAAAAGAATGGTCAAATACTCCCAAAGTAACTTTGCGAAATACTCTGCTTTCAGGGTTACACAAAGATGTTGGCAAAGATAGATTTTGTATTGGTGAAATCCCAGAAAATACAAAAAGTCCTACACTGCTGAATCCATTTATTGTGGATAAAACTGATCGATATCAACTGGATTTAGCTAGTAACTCTCGCAATCATGGTAGGTTTACATTCAATCTAGCTCCGATCGGGAGTGATTACTATGGAGGATTAGTAACAGAACAATGGAAACGAATCATTTACGGCAGTATTCTTCACACAGGATGCAAACATTTAATAGGTCGAGAATTCAATTATGTGATTGTTGATGATACAGCCAGAGATGCTAATGGCAATCCTCAAGATGATCCAGTAAATAAACGGCATTGGAACAGCGGAGACAGTCACGCCAAAGCTTCCAGAGAATTTATGGAGATATTAGGCGCAGGAACAGTAGAATTTGACACTGATGAAATTGATGCTGATATTCCTATTCAGTTTAGGATAGCTGCATTTAAAAAATGGGTAGCAAAAGGGACGATCGCCTACAATCCTCTGTTAGATGAATCAGGCTATGATTTGGTCATTCCTTGGAGTTCGTTAAAAGGCAAAAAACCAGCACTCGGAAACTATACCGATAAACTGCTATGCGGGCTGGTATTTGAAGCAGAAAAGCGCACCGCAAAAGCAGGCTGGATGCTGTTTCAATGGTTTAAATTTGAAACTCTGGAACAAGACAATATTATTACCAAGCTACGAGAGAAATGTCAGAAATTAGCTGCTGCTACTAACTCAATTCAAGCCTTGGCTAAAGAACTCCGAATCCATCAAGAAGAAGCAGCACAAGAACGTGAACAAGGCGATAGTATTCAGTCCGAAGCTGAATATATCAATACTGCAATGGAGATTATCAAATATGACATAAAAGGCAGACTGTTACTGCATCCGTACATAACTGGCAAGGTAGCAGAAAGACTTCGCGCAGTTTGGCTCAACTTAGCCAAAGCAGCCGGAGTTCGTTTCTGGTCACTCATGTCCCAACCTGATGAGTATTTCCAAAAGTACGAAAGTACGGATGAGAACAACGTAACCACTTTTACGGAAAAAGTTTTCTGTGCACCGGGGATGGCGATCGGCGAATACATCGTATTTTGCAATCCTATGAGGCATTGGGGAGATTGTCAGCTCTGGATCAACCGTCATGAAGGCACTTATGCCAAAGGCTATGGATTGATGGCAGCCTCGACAAAACTCATGCTGAATTTGGGCAGAGACTTTGACGGCGACTTTGTTCAGCTCATCGCATCCAGAGAGTATCCAGCTCTGAGAGATGCGATCGCCAACTTTGACAAACCTCCATCGGTTGACAAGCTTCCAAAAATGGCACTGCCTGGAACTCTTCAGGAAGTCGCCATCAACAGCATGAACGATAGCACTGGAATTGTTGCCTCACTTCTCGGTCGGGCGCGAGGTGCGGGAGTTGAAGGAATAGTGCTGCTGATTCCTCCTGGTGGGATGCAGACAGCTCCCACTGAAATGTCAATCATTGACTTTCTCAGTCAGGAATTACAAATTGCGGTTGACTCATTAAAATCGGCATATCCGAATAATGACAAGGGTTTGCAGGCTGTTACTGACTATCTCAACACTCTCGGAGACGCGGGCAAAATTCCGTGGCTCAAAGATTTTAAAGAGGATGCGGTTTATCTGTCTCGCCCCTGTGCCGTTGCCGACGATGCGATCGATACTATTTCCCGCCTGGTCAGAGTTGTCAATACCTACTGGCGACCAGCTCAATTGGAAACCAACATCGACATCAACTCCTTTGAGAATGCGCTTTTTGTCGGTGTTGTAGTCGATCAAAAGCAAACAGACTTTGCTTTTGAACAACGCTTTGCATATCGAGCAGAAATGAGCATTGCGATCGAATGGAAAAACCAAAATGATGGGGATACTACCAAAATCCGTGAGGTGTCGGCAAAATTTCAAGCTCTCAAAAACTCTGCTCTTGAACAATTAGCTGATGCCAACGGTGAGGCTTTCAGCGCAAAAAGTTGGGCTGCTGCATATTGGCGAGCTGTTCATACTAATGCTACTGAGCTCAGCACCGGATCACTTGTATTCAACTTATTCAGGGAAGAAATCGTGACAGATTTACAAGAAAACCCCGACACCTTGCCTTATTTCAACGCATACAACGTTCACAGACAAACTCCAAGTGTCTGGAGTCGAGGTGAATGGAAAGGGCAAAATGTACTTGTTCGCGTTGTCCAACGAATGAAGCCTGCTGCCGGAGAAGTCGCAGCACGAATGGAACTTGCGGTAGATATGAGCTTTCCTGAAAGTACCAGAAATGTCGGATACTTCCCCCTTGGATGGATACCGAAAGAGTACCAAAGTAAAGTTGCGATCGGGGAAACTCGTGAGATGCGCTGTTACACCAACGGCAAGTATATGGAAGATAGCGGACAAATCATCACCAAAACAGTTCGGCTCTATAACCGATCGCTCTCTCAAGAACAAATTGATTTCTTAGAAGGCAAGTTCCCAGCAGGTCTTTATAAGCCAGAAGATTTTGGTTTACCACCAAATTAATCATTTGATGGTGCATAATTAAAATATTCATTAGTCATCCGAACAGATTAGTTATGTCTGCCTTAACTGACCACGTAAAAGCGTCAACTGGATTTGCTGAAAGTACCATCAGCGCGGTATGGGATTCAGCCGTAGCCTTCATGTCACTCACTCTCCGCAACGGTGAAAAATTACCGTTGGAAGGGTTAGGGATTTTAAAAGCTAGCGATCGACCTGAACGTCAAGGGCGCAACCCTCGGACTGGAGAAGCTACCACTTTTAAAGCTTCTCGCAGACCTAAGTTGACTTTCAGCAAAAACTTTTTGACTTTAGTTCAGCCAGATCCAAGCCAACCACAGCCTGCACCTGCTGCTGAATCTACTGCTCAATCAGTCGCTCCTGTTGCTCCTGTTGCTGCTATTCAGCCTCCTCCTATTCCAGCCGAATTGCTACCGCAAAAAACCTTGAGTCATCCTGAGCAAACCTGGCAAATCAAAGCCCCTGATAGTTCCTTCGTTGAAGTACCAACAAGTGAACTAGCGGGCTGGGGAGTTAACGCTAGCACTCCGGTTTACTCGCCTAGCACAGGCTGGAAATTAGCGGGGAAAATCCCGGAACTGGTAGGAATCGTCAAATAGTTTTGAACCAGACAGAAAAAAGCTTGAGTAGATGTACACTACTCAAGCTTTTTTCTGCGTCTATTTTGGCTCACACAAATGTCGAGAATACTGGATGCCGTAAAGAGCCTGTAGCGGTCACGCCAAGATAAACTACTTCCAGCGTTCTGCCTAAATAATCAGCTTGGTTTGCAAATATTGTCGATCGCTCCAGGTCAGTAAATCCTGTGCCGACTCGACTATTGATAATTTGACCGTTAATCATTCCCCGAATCAGTAAATTACCCAGAGACTTGGCATATTTGCCACTACCTTTGGTAAACCCAACCACCGTAAAGTTGTTCTTAACAAAGTTTTTCACTTTTAGGAGATTGTTCGATCGAACCCCGGAGTAAACAGAGTTCGGATTCCGCAGCATTATCCCTTCATCTGAGAGTCCAGAACTTTTGACCAATTCAGCTTCAGTTTGGATTACCAAAGGATTATTTTCAATCAATTTCTGAGGGACGTAGCTAACTTTCCCCATTGTCGGGAAAATTTGCTTGACCTGATCTACTTCATGAACTGTCTCCATTGTCGGAAATTGATTGAACCCGATCGCAAAGATGCGAAACTGAACTTTGTGTTTATTTGCTACTACAGATTCTACAGTTTTTCTACTGCGGACAATTCCTGAGATAACATCAAAAAGAGTTCCAGGGATGTACAACTCACCGTCTATAAAAGATAAATTATTACTCGCTCGGATACTTTCGCATATTTCCTCAATCTCAGTCAGTCCTGAATATCGAGTCAATCCCGATCGGCTTCTCAATCCACTCGTCATATTTTCATATAAGCAGCGGACTCCATCTAGTTTAGGGCTGCTAAACCATTCAGCAACACCATAGTTTTTCGCTGGGCTGTAAGTATTTGCTAATTGTGGCAACATAATTCAAACTTGCTCCTTAAACGAATCGACCCAAAGCAGGGGTTCGTAAATTCCCTGTAGCACTTAACCCCATATAAACGATTTGGACTTGTTTACCCATATAGGAATCTCTATTTATCCACAAATCCTGTTCCTCTTCCTCGTTCAAGCCGTAAACACGAGTAATTTTATTAACTCCATTCACCATGCCTTCAACTGACATATAACTTACGAAATTTACTACAGGATTTTGAGTGAATCCAACAACAGTAAAAATTCCGCTTGTGATGCCCTTCACTTTCAGATAGTTATCCGATCGCACTTCTGAATAAACTGAATCAGGATTTCTGAGAAATATTTCATCAGAAATCCCAGAATTCACTATTTTTGTATATTCATCAAGAATTCCGAGCGGTGTACTGCGAATCAATTCTTGAGGTATAAAGCTCACCATTCCCAGCGGAGGGAAGTTTTGTCGCATCAAAGTAATCATTTGATGCCCTGTCAGATTAGGATTTGTTGTTTCAACAACAGCAGAAACTCTAAACTCTACAGCAAACTTATCAGCAAGGTCATAGTTGGTTCGATCGCGTACCAATACCGTAAGTTCATCCAGTGTTTTGCCGGGAATAAATAACTCACCATCCATAAAGGAGAGATTGTTAGCATCACAGATACCTTGACAAGCTAACTCAAGCCGATCGATACCAACGAATCGCGTAGTCAAAGTCTGGCTTCTTAATCCCTTTATAGCACCAAATCTGTGATAAATACACCTAATTCCGTTGAGCTTAGGACTGCTAAACCAGAAACCTGTAGGATATTCCTTTGCTGGACTGTAAGTGTTTGGTAATTGTGGAAGCATTTTAATTTTTGTGGTAATTCAATAGTCTTAGCTTCACAGCCCTGCTTTATCAGAAAACAGAGCTATGAAACTACAGAACTCAGAAATTAGTTAACCGCCATGATGAAATTGCTGACGCATCGGATTTGTTCGTTCACGATTTTGTCAAACATAAGAGCAATCTCTCGGTTATTTGGTTGGAATCTCATCAATCCCCATTGACCAGTAGCAGCAATTGTTAAGTCAGGCTTGAAAATCAATGCTGTGGAATGGAACCAGGTGTTAAAGACAGTAGCTGGCATATTTCCACAGATAATCATGCCGGAAATGTTGGCATATTGGATAAGCACATCTACGTTAACTCGAACTAATTTGCCACAGGTTTGATAGGTTACATTGCCTGTTACGTTCCACGATAAAGGCAAAGAAATTGGTGCTGACCAAACAATTCCTGCTGGTCCAGCCGGACCAGTAGCGCCAGTTGCACCCGTAGCTCCTGTAGCTCCAGTTGGTCCAGTTGGTCCAGCAACGCCTTGAATTCCTTGAGCGCCCGCTGCACCAGTATCACCAGTTGCACCTTTCGGACCCATAACACCCTGAGCACCAGTAGCTCCCGCTGCGCCAGTTGCACCAGTAGCTCCTGCCTCACCTTTAGCGCCAGTTGCACCCGCAGCGCCGGGAATTCCTTGAGCGCCAGTATCACCTTTGATTCCCTGAGTACCAGTCGCACCAGCCGCCCCAACATCACCTTTAGGACCGATCGCACCAGTTGCACCAGCGACACCTGGATTTCCTTGCGCTCCAGTTGCACCGATCGCACCAGTTGCACCAGTAGCTCCAGTTGCACCTGTTGAACCAGTATCACCTTTCAAACCTTGAGGCCCTTGTGTTCCAGCGGGACCAGTTGCACCTTGAATTCCGGCAGCGCCAGTTGAACCAGTTGGGCCGATCGCTCCTGTGTCACCTTTAGCTCCCGGAAGTCCTTGCAAACCTTGATCGCCTTGTTTAGCTCCCAAAGTCCAGAACATCGACGGCGGTGGATTATTCAAACTCGGGCCGGTGGCAATATAACTGCTTCCGTTGTAGGCAACAGCATCAAACATGGCGTACTGGAATGTTGGGCTCCAATTTCCACGCCAAATCAAGCCGGGTCGTCCTTGAGGACCTTGTGGCCCTGTTCCACCTTGTGGCCCTATTGCACCAGCCGGCCCCATTTGACCAGTCGGGCCGATATCACCCGGTGTGCCTTGAATCCCTTGCTCTCCACGTTCGCCGGGAGTGCCGGGATTACCTTGCAAACCTTGCGAACCCATTTCGCCTGGAATTCCTTGATCACCGCGATCGCCTTTTTGACCTGCGGGGCCGGTTAAGCCGATCGGGCCAGTAGCGCCAGTAGCGCCCATATCGCCAGCAATTCCTTGATCGCCACGATCGCCTTTAGAACCCTGTGGCCCTGTCAAACCAATCGGGCCGACAGAACCCATGTCGCCAGCGATGCCTTGATCGCCACGATCGCCTTTAGAACCTTGCGGGCCGGTTAAACCGATCGGACCAACAGGGCCGAGATCGCCAGCGATACCTTGATCGCCCCGATCACCTTTAGAACCTTGAGGGCCGGTTAAACCGATCGGGCCCGTTGCGCCAGCTTCACCAACTAAACCTTGATCTCCACGATCGCCTTTAGCACCCTGCGGGCCGGTTAAACCTTGATCGCCAGTCGGGCCGACCGTGCCGGGAATTCCTTGATCACCTCGATCGCCTTTTATGCCGGGAGCGCCTTGCGGGCCGGTTAAACCTGCCGGGCCGGTTGCGCCCATATCACCGGGAATGCCTTGGTCGCCACGATCGCCTTTTATTCCGGGACTGCCTTGTGGACCGGTTAAACCTGGATTTCCTTGAGAGCCAGTAGCGCCAACTAGACCTTGATCGCCTCGATCGCCTTTCTCACCGGGAACGCCTTGCATTCCTGGATTACCAATATCGCCTTTCTCGCCTTGCGGGCCGGCAATCCCAGGCTGACCCTGTAAACCTTCAGCACCAGTTGCGCCGGGAGTTCCTGGTAAACCACGTTCGCCCGGTTCACCTTGAATGCCTGGATTTCCTTGAGGGCCAGGATTGCCAGCCGGGCCCGTCAAACCTTGAATGCCTTGAATTCCTTGACTGCCTGCTTCGCCTTTTTCACCGGCTACACCGGGAGAACCTGCTACGCCATCAACACCGGGATTTCCTTGATCACCTTTCGGGCCGATCGGACCGATCGCACCAGTCGCGCCAGCAGCACCGGCAATTCCTTGATCGCCTTTCTGACCTGGTGCTCCTGTTTCACCAGCGGGCCCGATCGCACCTGCTGTACCGGGTTCACCGGGAGTGCCGGGATTTCCTGGATCACCTTTAATACCCTGCGGACCGGTAGCACCAGCCGGGCCGGTAGCACCGGGTGTACCTGCTGCACCGGGCATACCATCCGCACCAGTCGCGCCGGGATTTCCCTGAATTCCTTGAGCGCCAGGACTACCAGCAGCTCCAGTTGCTCCTTGAGCGCCTGTTGCGCCGGGAGTTCCTGACTGACCAACATCACCACGATCGCCTTTTTCGCCGGGAACGCCTTGAGGTCCGATCGGGCCAGCCGGGCCGGTTAAGCCGATCGGACCTTGTGGCCCAACGATTGCCGGCTCTGGAGGAATAAGAGAAACCTCACGAGAAGCGGTCGCAACAACACTCGTGCCAACCATCAAATCAGCGCGTAGAGTTCCATTTTGGGTGATGGCTGTTTCATAAGGAATCCACGGACTTTCTTTAATAATTGAGCCGTTGAGAGTGAAGCGGACAAAAGAGTTGGTTGGCGGATATTCTACATCAGCAACTACTACAGTTTGCCCTGAATAAAGAATAGGATTTCGTAGCGCAATTGTTGGTGAGTTGACCTTGACTTCAAAAGTGACTTGAGCTGTCGATCGAACTACCGGAGGCATTGTGCCGGTGATATCTTCGACTTCAATGACGTGAACGCCAGCACTATTAATAGGAATAACTAGCCCAAATTGATATTGAGGTGCTGCCGTCGTGCCGACATTAGTTGCGGATGTATCTGTCCCAACCACTGTGCCGTTGAGTTTAAATCGAACGTCAGTATTTGTGTTACTGTCTGCGATCGCTGTTACTGCTAGAGAATAAGGCAAAGAGTTTACTTGAATACTTGGCTGACTTGGAGCGGTTATTCTAATAGCCATGATTATTTATTTAATTTGTGAATACACGAGAATTAATCTCTTCTCTGTAGTCACTACCAGAGAAGAGATTAAAAACAAGAGAGAGAAAGAACTTTGGCGCTTATCAGGTTTGAATCAGCAGAGCCTGAGCCACGATAACTTCTGATTCCACTGATTCTCCAGTAATCATCAGAGTTGTGTAAGCATCAGGGCTTGTGTTGTCACCGTCATCGTCGTGAACCATGATGACTTTAGTATTTTGCAACTGAGTGAATGTTTGGTAAAGCTCAGTTAGATATTCAACCTGTTCGATCGGCATCAAAATGCTAAATACTGTCTCTGGTAAAACAGGCTCTTCCATCGCCAAACTTTGGGTTGCCATCCCTACTAACTCTGTCAAAGAGTTTCTGATCAAAGGTTGAAACAGCTCATCTAAAGTTTTGTATTCAATGCGTCGTGTCGCCGGAGCTTTGTAACTAGGAGCGAGGGGATTCATCGCCTTGATTGCAGCTCTCCGCATTGAAGCATCTCTGCTAAGAATTGCTGCTTCATCCAATGGCAGTTTAGCTCTTTTAATTGAAAGCGGTGAATCGCTTTCAGATTGGGGCCAGAAGTTGTAGTCAGCGAGTGTTGCCCGCAGCATTTTTGTTGCGAATCCTGCTGTTATTGTCATGGTGGTAATCGAGCTGGGTATCGATCGATAAATTATTTTTTTAGTATATCATCTCAATTTTATTTCTCTTTTTGACGGCAAAAATTTGACTTTTGTTTACAAATAAGATATGAGCAAAAATTAAAATTGACTAATGGGGTTCTAACCAGAAAACGGCAATAACAAACATAGAATCAGCAAAAAACCCACAAGCTACAGAATTAGTGTTTAAAACTGTTGTTTTAATATTTGCACTCTTTTGAGTATCAAAAAACTAGGCACTTTCAAAATTGCTTACCCATTTATCACTGTTTTTGTCACCTAAGAAAACAATTTGACCATTTTCTGTAGCGGGTCAACAAAATAGTAAGCGAAACACACAACAAACTTGAGGATAAGAAAAACCAGTAGCGAACTGGTTCAACGCTATTAGTGGCGAGAAAGTGCATAAAATTTCAGGAGATAGGCTTGAATTTCTTGATTTTAAGCCTATCAAAGGAATTGACCATATAACTACTGTCAAACAGATGACTTTGACCTTCCCCACGACAAGAAGCTTTGTTAGCAGGAAGCCAATGACAGTCACCGGAAGCATTTCTTACCAGATAGAAACATTGAGGAACGATCCTCTGCGAGGGCTGCGCCAACGAAAGTTCAATTTTACCGTAGCTTGCGGGGCGCGTAGCGCGATCGCCCAACCCGGACACCAATTGCTGCCGTAGTAGAAAAAGCAGTCCTTCGGTTCCTTAAACCATTCGATGTGATTTTTAGTTATTTTGGCTATTTTGCTCATTAGATTTAGATGTGATTGATGAGAGATAGTCATAGTTATGGAGAAAAAACATCATTGCCCAAAAGCGAAGCACTACGGTAAGACGCTTTAAGTGATATCTTTTAACTGCCCAGTAAATCAAAGACGTTAATATTTTCGTGAGTTGAGGGTATTTCACGTTCACAACCAGGAAAATAGCATTCTGATTCAACTATTGCGTGATAAATTTCCCGTAAAGCTTGAATTGCGTTTGCCAAAACCAAATCGTTGGGAATCGCAAAATCGTTACTTTGTCCGTAGGCGTAAGCCATCGCCTGATACTCTGGCTGTTTCTCTAGCAGTTCTAGAGTTTCTTGCGTCCCAGAAATGATTGCCTTAACGCGACAAAAACTGCGTTTCACGCCCAAACCAAGCCAAAACTGGCTTTATATGCCGCTTGGGCGTTTATATTTTATTGCAGCCAGCGCACAAATCTATAAGATATAGCTGTTCTCAAAGCTTCAGCAAGTGGGCTAAATCTTTATCCCATAAGGGTTTCAGGCGGGTTGTCACTCCCAGCGCATTGTCACTAGATTATGCAAGATCCGACTTTTCCGACTTTACGATCCGACTTTTCCGACTTACAAAGATGGGGGAGAGGAAGTATTATAGAGATAAGATGCCGTTTCACAACCTGTGGAAGCAATTAATAGACTTTCATAGCTTTTGAACGATACAGTTATAATCAGGGTTTAACGCTACAAAAGGGACTTCTACTTAATTACTGACCTATTGTTCTGAGTGTGGGCGATCGCACGTCGAGCGTGAAATTACGGCTATTGTTTAGCTCGTAATTTACAGAATAGTGCGTCCATCATTTTTATATCAGTAAATTCCCTATGGATGGAGGGATATAAGGATGTACCAATTATCTCCAGAACTATTTGCTCTCGAAGTGAATGTAAATTGGGGCATTTCTTCTCAAGCTTTTTCTACGTTACTCACGTCCAAACCAGGAAATGTTGAATTTTTACCTTCCATGACGTTTCCTTTACACAAATTTTATTGATTTCCCTTGACAGGCATCTCTCCAAAAAATTAAACTAAGTATGTCTAGAGATAGATGACAAATAAACAAACCGAGGAAAAAGGATGAGCGACAAATTAAATTGAATCTACAGAGGGTAGTAGCTCGAAAAAAAGGATGTAGTTTCTGGAGTTACTTATCGGTTTGATTTAAATGATAAAGGAGGAACATCAAGGGGAGCTAAAGGTTACGGGGAATTTCAAGGAATTGTTAATTCTCAAAAGGTCACTGTCAAGCTTGAAATGTCATGCCCTTTAGTGGGAGACAACGAAGCTAAAGGCACTGTAACACCGATAGAGGCTCCCTATTATTGTTGGTGCAAAATGTAAAAAAGATGGACATCCTGTGGACGGTTATTTCGTAATTAACGGTTAATAAATATCGCTCTGAATCAGGAAAGATCGAGTCGAAGTAAAAAATATAAGTTAGGGGTTGGCAGATCGTAAAACCCTAACTCCTAAAACATCTGAGAACTCTGATTAAATGTCTACATCATAATAGCCATCAGACTTTTCTCTATTTTAAACGATCAACGATCGCCCTTCTATCCAAAATACCAATAGCTTTTCAAGTATGCCTGAACTGTCTAATTTTCAACTTAGCGAGTTTTCTTTAACACCGAAAGCAGTTGTCGTTCACGACCCAACCGACTATCACGTATTTAGTCATTTGAAGAACTTGTCAAGTCAGGAACTTCAAGAAAACTATCTGTTCAGAGCGCTTCCTGATGCTCAACAGTTTCGGGAAGCTCATCAGAATTTTGCAAATTCTCTCAATCAGGAACTAAAAACTTTCTATGTATCAGACATACTGAGATTGAAAGGTGAAGAGATTTACCAGCAATTTAGCAGCTACCTATCCACCAACCCTAATTTAGTTTACACTCGCGATGCGATCATCACTCTGCCCTGGATTCCAGACGGATATATAGTAGGAAGGATGGTCAAAAAAATTCGGCAGAAAGAGCCGGAATTTATGTCGAGCGTAGCCAAATTGCTGGGACTCAAACCAATCCTGGAAATTCCCGAAGGTTTATTTCTAGAAGGTGGAGATGTCATCCCTATTTATTACCAAGAGAAAAAATATTTAGCAATCGGGTATGGCAGAAGAACAACCAGAGAAACCTTAGATTTCTTGATTTCAGAGTTGTTGCCAAAGGGAATTATAGACGGCATTATTGGCATTGAACTGGCCCAATGGCGTATAAACCTTGACGGTGGGATGGTTCCTGTAGCTGAAGATTGCATTATAGCCCATCCCGAGAGCCTAATAAGTGGCGTGCTTTTAGATGGGAGTGAAACAGCAATCAATCCTATTAACTTTTTTAAAGATATAGGTTTCAATTTCATTGAAGTCACACAGGAAGAATCTCTATACAAGCAAGCTTGTAACTGTTTTTGTTTGGGAGGGCGAAGAATCTTTGCTTACGACCTCTGTGAAAGAGTGCAGGATTTATTAAAGAAATCCGATGTGGAAGTCATTAAGGTGAAGGGTCAAGAGTTAGTAAAAGGTACTGGTGGCCCTAGATGTATGACTAGACCAATTTACATGGATGTGACTTTATAAACTTGCGTGGGAAAAATTTATGAGAAAGGTTTTACCTTTCTCAAGCCACCTTTCGTGCCAATATCATTTGAAGCTTGTCATGTCAATACCAGAATTCGTTTCCGATAAAAGTCTTACTCTACATGGGTTATTTGAAGCACAGGTAGAGAAAATCCCAGAAGCAATCGCTCTTGTTTTGGATTCAGAGCAATTGACCTATCGCGAACTCAATGAGAAAGCCAACCAACTGGCACATTATTTAAGCTCTTTAAATGTCGCTTCAGAAATGTTGGTAGGCATTTGTCTTGAGCGTTCTATTGAGATGATAGTGGGAATGCTGGGTATCCTCAAGGCAGGTGCTGCATTTGTTCCGCTCGACCCATCGCAGCCTCAAGAGCGCTTGGCGTTCATTCTAGCGGATACAAAAGTTGAGGTATTGCTAACTCTCAAGAAACTGGTAGCAGGAATTCCATTACCTCCAGGTCATTTTGTTTGCTTGGATGCTGAAGAGGAGAATATTTCTGCAAAAAGCAAGAGTAATCCTGTGAGTGGTGTTCAGCCTAAGAACTTAGCTTACACAATCTATACTTCGGGTTCTACAGGACAACCAAAAGGTGTGATGGTAAGCCACCGAGCAATTTGTCAAGGCTTTTTGTGGATGCAAGAAATTTTTCCCATCACGCAGCAAGACCGGATTTTGCAAAAATTACCTTTAACATTTGATTTTTCATTCTGGGAGCTATTCTGGCCTTTAATGACTGGGGCTAGGGTTGTGCTTGCCAAACCAGGCTGTGAAAAAGATCCCGCTTATTTAGTTAGGCTGATCGCTCAACAAGAAATCAGTGTCCTTGTTTTTGTCCCTTCTGTATTGCAAGTATTTCTTTCCGAAGAGGGATTGGAGAATTGCCGAAATATCCGAATGGTATTTACAGGGGGAGAGCCTGTAACTGCGGCATTAAAAAAACGATTTTTTAACCAATTTCCTAATTGCAGACTTTACGACCTTTTTGGCGCTACAGAAAATATTGTAGTGGCCTACTGGCTTTGCAAGTCAGAAGAAAATTTATCTGGCTGCCCTCAAGGTCGCCTATTTCCCAACCTGTCAATTTATGTCGTTGACGAAGAGTTGCAACCTGTTCCCGAAGGAGAAAAAGGAGAGTTATTAGTTGGGGGATGGGGACTAGCAAGAGGATATCTCAATCGTCCAGAATTAACGACGCAAAAATTTATTTCCAATCCTTTTCAGGAAAACTCACAAGAACGATTTTATAGAACTGGAGATTTAGTTCGCTATCTCGGTGATGACACAATTGAAATTCTCGGTCGCATTGACCATCAAGTAAAAATTCGCGGTTTTCGGATTGAATTGGGAGAAATTGAAGAAAAACTGAGCAAACATCCATCTGTTAAGCAAGCTGCTATTACTGCTAGGGAAGATGTACCCGGTGATAAACGATTAGTCGCATATCTTGTACTCCACTCATCGCCAGAGTCAGAGTCAAATTTTATACGAGAGTTGCGCCAGTTCCTCCAACAACAACTTCCCGACTACATGATTCCCTCGCATTTTGTAGTATTGGAAAGCTTGCCATTGAATCCAAATGGTAAAGTAAATCGTCGAGCGTTGCCCAAACCAGAAATCAACCCAGCAGAGTTATCTACTTTTGTTGCACCTCGCACTGCTATTGAGGAGATATTAGCAGGGATATGGGCTGAAATTTTGAGAGTTGAGCGCGTAGGAGTTGACGATAACTTCTTTGAATTGGGGGGGCATTCGCTGTTAGCGGCCCAAATTATCGCTCGAATACGCGATCGCCTGAAAGTAGAGTTACCTTTTAGCCGAATCCTAGAATCTCCTACTGTAGCAGGTTTAGCTCTAATAGTAGAGGAAGTTCTTCAGCAAGAACAACGACCAATAGGCATAGCTTTACAACCTATTTCGAGAAACCAAAGGATTCCACTTAGTTTTTCTCAGGAACAATTGTGGTTTTTGGCACAAGTAGAACCAAATATTCCGGTATATAACGAACCTTGCACTATTCGTTTTCCAGGTGCTATTGATGTAAATGCTTTAGAAAAAGCTCTGAACGCAATTATCAACCGTCACGAAAGTTTGAGAACGCGCTTTATGACGGTAGACGGACAGCCAGCGATGGTTATCGATCCATTCTCTACTTTTAATTTAGCAGTAATGGATTTAAGGCAACTGCCAGAACAGGAACGGGAGGCAGAAGCTTTGCGGTTGGCGAAAAGAGAAGCTATACAGCCATTTGACTTTAGTTCTGGTCTACTGCTGCGGGCTGCATTGATGCAACTCTCAGATGAAGACTACAGGTTATTTCTGACTTTTCACCACATTATTACCGATGCTGTTTCGCTTTACGATGTATTCCTAAAAGAATTAGCAACACTCTACAAAGCTTTTTCTAATAGTCAGCCATCACCTCTGGCAGAATTGCCCATACAATATGCTGACTTTGCTGTTTGGCAGAGGCAGTGGTTTACAAAGGAAATTCTGGAAAGTCGATTAAATTACTGGAAGCAACAGCTAGCCGATTTACCCGTACTACAACTACCGTTAGACCGTCCACGACCCCCTGTTCAAACTTTCCGGGGTGCGAGGCAATGTTTCGCTCTATCTAAAAACTTAACAGAAACACTCAAAGCTCTCTCGCGACAAGAAGGGGTCACTCTCTACACGACGCTGCTGACAGCATTTAAAACCTTGCTCTATCGATACTCAGGGCAAGAAGATATTGTGGTGGGAACTGTTAGTGCAGGTCGCAACAAACCAGAAATTGAAGGACTGATTGGTTTTTTTGTCAATACCCTGGTGTTGCGTACTAATTTGTCGGGGAATCCTAGTTTCCAAGAGCTACTTTCTAGGGTACAGGAAGTAACTTTGGCAGCTTATGCCCATGAAGATTTGCCGTTTGAAAAGTTGGTAGAGATACTTCAACCAGAACGAAACCTCAGCCAAAACCCTTTATTCCAAGTAGCATTTACTGCACAACCTTCAATGTCATTTTTGGATGAGGGTTGGACTTTAAGTTACCCAAATGTGAATACTGATACGGCTAAGTTCGATCTGACTTTGGATGTAGAGGAAAGATTAGAGGGGATTATTGGTCAGTTTGAGTATAACACTGATTTGTTTGAGGCTAGTACGATCGCTCGGATGGCGGGACATTACCAAACTTTGCTGGAGGCGCTCGCAGTCAATTCAGATCAGCCGATTTCAAAATTGTCTCTCCTAACACAAACAGATCGTTACCAGCTATTAGTGGAGTGGAATAACACAGAAGCTCAGTATCCCTTTGATAAGTGCATCCATCAGTTGTTTGAAGAACAGGTAGAGCGATCTCCCGATGCTGTAGCAGTGGTATTTGAAGGAGAACAACTGACCTATCGAGAGCTGAACATAAGGGCAAATCAGCTAGCACATTACCTCCAAACGTTGGGTGTAGGGCCAGAAGTTTTGGTGGGCATCTGTGTAGAACGTTCAAGTGACATGATTATAGGACTGTTAGGTGTACTCAAAGCCGGTGGTGCTTATGTCCCTATAGACCCCGCCTATCCAACAGATCGCATCAGTTATATGCTCGATGATTCACGATTGCCAGTTTTACTAACTCAACAAAAACTGGTTGTCTCGTTACCAGAACATCAAGCACGGGTAGTCTGCTTGGATTCTGAGTGGCAAGAAATCTCGGCTCAACGCGAACTTTTTCTTATCACTGGTGTGACACCGGAAAACTTGGCTTATGTCATTTACACCTCTGGTTCAACCGGCAAGCCCAAAGGGGTTTTGATTCCCCACTCTGGTTTGCTAAATCTAGTTTTCTGGCATCAACGAACCTTTGAGGTAACATCATCAGACCGAGCTACCCAGCTAGCCGGAACCGCGTTTGATGCTTCCGTGTGGGAAGTGTGGCCTTATTTAGCATCGGGAGCGAGTATTTATTTAGTCAAGCCAGAGATTCTTCTGTCTACAGAAAAACTGCGCGACTGGCTTTTGACCAAAGAGATAACAATTACTTTTGTCCCCACCCCAATAGCAGAAAAGTTGTTGTCTCTTCAATGGCCCTCTGACGGAGCCTTACGAATTATGTTAACGGGTGGAGATAAACTTCATCAGCATCCATCAGCTTCAATTCCTTTTAAAGTAGTCAATAACTACGGGCCAACCGAGAACACTGTGGTCACGACTTCTGGATTAGTCGAAAGCGATGCCATACAGAATACGTTGCCTCACATCGGTCGTCCCATAGACAACATCCAAGTTTATCTTCTCGATCGCCATCTCCAACCAGTTCCTATTGGTGTTCCTGGGGAACTCTACATTGCCAGTGTGGGGTTAGCGCGAGGATACCTCAATCGGCCCGATTTAACTCAAGAGAAATTTATTCCCAACACTTTTAGCAATGAACCAGGTTCTCGACTCTACAAAACTGGCGACTTAGGTCGTTACCTCCCAGATGGCAACATTGAATTTCTCGGTCGCATTGACAATCAGGTAAAAATTCGCGGCTTCCGCATCGAATTAGGCGAAATTGAAGCAATATTGAACCAGCATTCCGGTGTAAGAGAGACAGCAGTTATCGCCAAAGATTTCGTTGCAGGTGATAAGCAATTAGTGGCTTATGTTGTTCCGTATCAAGAAGGAACACCCACAATTACTGACCTGCGCCACTTCCTCAAACAAAAACTGCCTGATTACATGATGCCGGGTGCTTTTATCGTTCTGGAGGCACTACCACTAACACCCAATGGTAAAGTGGATCGTCGCGCCTTACCCGCACCAGATTTGCGTCCCGAACTGGAAGAGTTTTTTGTCGCCCCACGCACTCCGATTGAGGAAATGTTAGCCAGCATTTGGAGTAACATCCTCTTAATTGACTCTGTAGGCGTTCATGACAATTTCTTTACCTTGGGCGGACATTCCTTATTAGCAACCCAAGTAATTTCAAGAGTGCGCGACACGATATCCATCGAATTACCATTACGCAGTTTGTTTGAAGCTCCCACGATTGCCGAATTCGCTTCACGGGTTGAGATAGCGCTCAAAAACGGAAAATCTGTAGAAGCTCTGCCTCTTCTACCAATTCCCAGGTCAGAGTCCATCCCCTTATCCTTTGCTCAAGCGAGATTGTGGTTCCTCGACCAATTACAACCAGAAAGTGCATTTTATAACATCCCACTCGCGTTGCATCTGAGCGGTCAGCTTAATATAGCGTCGCTACAGAAGGCTATCAACGAAATTATCCGGCGGCATGAAGCCTTACGCACCAACTTTGCAATAGTAGGAGATCAACCCGTTCAAGTTATTGCCTCAACTCTTAGTTTTCAACTACCAATTGTGAACTTGTTGCACCTCTCTGAGAGCGAACGAGAAATTGAAGCGAAACGATTAGCTACGGTTGAAGCGAATCGACCTTTTAACCTGGAGCAAGAGCCTTTACTCCGAGGTACGGTGCTACAGCTAGGTGAAACAGAGTACCTCTTGCTGCTCACCATGCACCACATTATTTCTGATGGTTGGTCGCTGGGCGTATTCGTGCGAGAACTAACAGAACTTTACCAAGCTTTCTGTACAGGAAAGCCTCCAGTTTTACCAGAGTTACCAGTACAATATGCCGACTTTGCTCTTTGGCAACGACAGTGGCTAACTGGAGAAATACTAGAAACCCAACTTCACTACTGGAAGGAACAACTCAAGAACGCTCCGAATTTATTAGAATTGCCCACAGACAGAGCGCGATCGGCTGTTCAAACCTTCCGTGGAGGATATTACTATGCAGCCCTTTCCAAAGAATTGAGCGCGGAACTTGCCACGTTGAGTAAGCGAGCGGGAGTCACTATGTTTATGACGCTTTTGGCAGCGTTTCAGACATTTCTCTACCGATACTCAGGGGAAGATGACATCGTAGTAGGGACGCCTGTAGCTGGTCGCAACCGACGGGAACTTGAAAGGCTAATCGGCTTTTTTGTCAATACTTTAGTGCTGCGTACCAACCTCGGCGGCAACCCTAGTTTTGAGCAGTTACTCAATCGAGTTCGGGAAGTGGCGCTGCAAGGTTACACGCATCAAGACCTGCCATTCGAGCAGTTGGTAGAAGCATTGCAACCAACACGCAATTTAAGCTACACGCCTCTATTCCAGGTGATGTTTGCTCTTGACGACGGAACAGTACCTTCTATGGAACTGCTTGATTTAGCGGTAAGCTCGTATTCCGTGGAACTCGGCACAGCCAAGTTTGATTTGACGCTATCAATGGAGAATACGGCTGATGGATTGGTAGCAGAATGGGAATACAACTCGGATCTGTTTGATGAGACTACCATCGTGCGGATGGCGGAACATTTCCAGACCTTGTTGGAAGGAATCGTCGCCAATTCCAAACAGGCGATTTCAGAATTGCCCCTACTGACACCAGGAGAGCGACAGCAGCTATTAGTAGAGTGGAACAACACTGCTAAAGACTATCCCCAAGAAAAGTGCATCCATCAGTTGTTTGAAGAACAGGTGGAACGGACACCCGATGCCGTAGCAGTGGTGTTTGAAGAAAAACAACTCACCTATCGAGAGTTGAATGTAAAAGCCAATCAGTTGGCGCACTACCTGCAAAGCTTGGGCCTGAAACCAGAAGTGTTAGTAGGGATTTGTGTAGAGCGCTCTCTGGAAATGGTAATCGGTTTGTTGGGCATCCTCAAAACTGGGGGTGCTTACGTTCCTCTCGACCCTGCATATCCGAAAGAGCGGTTAGCTTTCATGGTGGAAGACTCGTCATTACCCGTTCTGCTTACCCAAGAGAAATTAGTGGAGAAACTTCCTGCACACTCAGCGCGTGTTATCTGCTTAGACTCAGACTGGAAAGAAATTGCTTCCCACAGCGAAGAAAACCTGTCAAGCGGAGTAAAGCCAGAAAACTTGGCTTATGTTATCTACACATCAGGGTCTACAGGAAAACCCAAAGGTGTTTTAATCCAACATGAATCGCTAGTCAATTACACAACGGTTGCGAGTGCTGAATATGAAATAGACCAGTGTGATAGCGAAGCGCTGCTGCGTTCGCCCTTGGCTTCTCCCTTTGGGAGAAGCGCAGATCGGATTCTGCAATTCTCCTCGATTAGTTTTGATGTCAGTGCCGAAGAAATCTATACCAGCCTGATTTCTGGTGCGACGCTTGTCTTGCGTACTGATTCCATGCTGGACTCCATTGAGGGATTTTTGCAAAATTGCAAGAATTGGGAAATCACTGTCATGGCTTTGCCGACAGCCTACTGGCACGAACTGACTGCTTTCTTGACTCAAGAAACGGTGGTATTACCCTCATCATTGCGCTTAATAATCATTGGCGGAGAAAAAGCACTGCCCGAACGACTGAAAACTTGGCTTGAGTGTGTGGAACAGCGAGTTCGTCTGGTGAATAATTACGGCCCGACAGAAGCTACTGTGGGGGCAACGATATATGATTTATCGGTAGCGGACACGACATTAAAGGAGTTGCCGATCGGTCGTCCCCTTGGTAATGTCCAGACCTATATTTTAGATCGGAATGGACAACCTGTACCTGTTGGCGTTCCCGGTGAGTTGCACATCGGTGGTGCTGGTTTGGCACGGGGATACCTCAATCAGCCCAATTTGACCGATGAGCGTTTCATTCGCAATTCCTTTAGTGACTCTCCCACTTCGCGTCTCTACAAAACTGGAGATTTGGTTCGCTACTTGCCCGATGGTAATATCGAATATCTCGGTCGCATTGATAACCAGGTAAAGATTCGTGGCTTCCGCATTGAAATCGGAGAAATTGAACAGGTACTAGCTCAATACCCAGATGTGCAAGAAGCAGTAGTTGTTGCCCGTGAAGACATTCCTGGTAATAAGCGTCTTGTTGCTTATATTGTCTCTAATCTCATCCCAGAGCGCGTTTTTTATCAAACCGAGTGTGTAAGTGTAAAAAAACTCCCAGAAGAACAGGGGTTATTGAAAACGTTGCAGCACACAATCACAGATAGACTGCGCGATTACCTCAAACAAAAGCTGCCTGATTACATGATCCCGTCTGCGTTTGTCCTTTTGGAAGCAATACCCCTTACCCCTAACGGGAAACTAGACCGTCGCGCCCTAATAGCGCCAGATAGTTCTCACTTTTGGAATGAAACCTGTTTTGTTGACCCCCACGACACACTAGAATTACAGCTTTCACAAATTTGGTCAGAAGTTCTCGGTGTATATCCCGTAGGAGTTAGAGGCAACTTTTTTACGATGGGAGGTCATTCTCTTTTAGCTGTACGGCTAATGGCGCGTCTTGAACAGCAATTTGGAACAAATCTACCTTTAGCAACCCTTTTCTCCAGTCCAACTATCGAACAGTTAGCCATTCATATTCGTTCGTCAAGAGATTCTGGCAGATGGTCTCCTTTGATCCCGATTCACTCTAGCGGTTCCAAGAAACCTTTCTTCTGCGTACCTGGCATTGGCGGAAATGTTCTTTACTTTTACGATCTAGCACGTCATCTGGGTTCAGATCAACCGTTTTACGGTCTACAAGCACGAGGTCTTGACGGAGAATCAGAACCTCTCACACAGGTGGAAGATATGGCTGCCTACTATATTCAGGCAATACAGACCGTTCAAAGCCAGGGACCCTACCTCCTGGGAGGGCATTCGTTTGGAGGTTTAGTTGTTTTTGAGATAGCCCAGCAGTTGCAGAAACAGGGGCATGAAGTCGCTCTTGTGGCAATTATCGATGCTGTAGCGCCAATTTTTAGTAAAAAGTCAATTTCAGTTCATGAAAATGATCTAGATTATACCGAGTTTGCCAATTATATGGAATATATGTTTTATCCTCAATGGAAGTTATCCAAAGAGACTTTTGCTTCCCTGAACCAAGAGGAACAATTGGATTATCTAAAAGAAAAATGGATCGAGTTGAATTCCTTACCTAAAGATGTAGCAAGTAAGTCATTTAGGGGTTTAGTGGAAGTTTACAAGGCTAATACTAAAGCCCATCGTAATTATTACCCAGAACAGGTACTCCCCAATCGGATTTCTGTTTTCCGCGCCAGCGAAATAGATGCAATTGATGTGGCTATGGAGGGGCTAACTGATTTGCTAAAAAATCCAACATTAGGCTGGAGCAAATTTTCTACAACTACCGAAAATTATCTGATTTCGGGAAACCACATGACCATGATGCAAAAACCTCACGTACAGGAATTAGCTGCACAACTAAAAATTAGTTTGGATGTAGCACAATCTCATTCAGAAGAGCTATAATTAAAAGGCTTTACTCCCAAATATAAAGTCAAGTTCATCCTCTACTAACTATTTTGCAAGTGAATCAATTATGAATGCTAACGAACACAAATGGCTCATTCCCTCTTATTCTTCTCCTTCAGAAGACGAAAAAGATACTTGGAATAAAGTTCACCAAAATTATTCTAATCATACTTACAGCCTGACAAAAGATCCTCAAATTTGCGAAAATCTCATCAATCCTCTTCAATCCCCTAATTTTAAAATCCCAAATTCTCCCGACATAAAAGTTCTAATTCCGGGTTGTGGTTCGGAAATAGGACTTCAGAAAACCTTGCTAACTCTCTGTCCTCAGATTGGACAAGTTTACTGTACTGACTTTGCTGAAAATGCGATAGAAAGAGCCAAAAATAATTGGCAAGAGACAAATGGAGATACAAAATTAAAAAATCAACAATTAAATTTTCAAGTTGCTGATTCTACCAAATTAGTGGAAGAATACCCAGATTGGCAAGAAAAATTTGATTATGTCCTTGTTGTTAATTCAGTTGTTGCGGGGGAAGACGATCAAAATCGTCAGATGATTGATGAGTTTTATAAAATTCTCAAACCAGGTGGTAGGCTTTACGGTTTTTTCCCCAGTATTTTTTGTGACTTGGAGATTGCTTATCTAGTTCAATCTAAAGCTCATTGGTTAACTGATGGGCAAATTAATTTAGCCCATAGTGCCTGCTATGACAACAGGTGGAATTCTCGCCAGATATATTACACCCCCTTACGGTTGAATCGAATTTTCAAGGAAGCAGGCTTTAAACGACTCAGCTTTGAAGTTTCTTTTGACGATTCTGATATTGCAATCTCCAATCTCAAGGATATTTTTGGCGTTGACGAACCTGATGTTTATAATTGGGAGCTTTTAGTCAGGCTTGAGAAATAAGAGCTTATTTTTCAGCAATACTCACAAAAATAAGACATATAGCAACAGATCAGGCGGTTAGGACATGAACCAATGCTAGAACTTAGACAACAAAAGGCTTTTAGCACTGTTACCTGTTACCTGCTATATGTCCGCTTTTTAACGATTCCATAAAAACTGTAGAGAAGATGCTGAATGACGAAACTCCCTCCGTTCCATAAGATACGCGTTTTTCTTCTCGTCTGGTTCGGACAACTGATCTCCCTGATGGGATCTGGTCTGACGAGCTTTGCTTTAGGAGTTTGGGTCTATCAGCGTACAGGTTCAGTCACCCAATTCTCTCTAATTTTGCTATTTGCTCTCCTACCCAGTATTTTAATTTCTTCGGTTGCAGGTGCCTTAGTTGACCGATGGAATCGACGCAATTGCATGATTCTGTCTGACTCCGGGGCAGGTCTAAGTACAGTGGTGATCGCTCTCTTACTGGTCGCTGGCAGGCTGGAAATTTGGCACATCTACATCGCCGTCAGCCTCAGTTCCCTCTGCAAAGCGTTTCAGTTGCCAGCTTACACTGCTTCGACCTCTTTATTAGTACCGAAGGAACACTTGCCGCGTACTAGCGGTATGGTTCAATCAGGAGAAGCGTGCGCCCAGCTAATTTCACCGCTGCTAGCAGGATTCTTGCTGGGAATCGTCCAACTTGAAGGTGTCATTTTAATTGACTTTGCCCCCTTCCTGTTTGCCCTCACCACCCTATTGCTGGTTCGCTTTCCTGACGCTAAGACTGCTGCGGTTCCAGTTAATGGAAAAGCCTCTCTCTGGCGCGAGGCACTTGAAGGTTGGACTTATATTACTGTTAGACCCGGACTTTTAGCTTTGCTAATTGTTTTCGCTATCAATAATTTTGTTTTTGGACTGATTGAAGTTTTATTCCCGCCACTGGTACTTTCTTTTACTTCTGTTACCGTTCTCGGAACCATTCAATCCCTCGGCGGTGCCGGGATGCTGCTGGGTAGTGTAGTTATGAGTATTTGGGGAGGTCCCAGAACTTTAATTCGTGGCGTATTTGGTTTTGCCTTTCTCAGTCAACTGTGCATTTTAGCATTGGGATTACGCGCCGATGCCGCCCTTTTTGCTCTGGCTTTCTTCTTGTTTTTCTTCAGCTTACCGCTCATCAATGGCTGGTGCGATGCCATCTTACTCCGAAAAGTGGCTCCCAATATTCAAGGCCGAGTCTTTGCCACAATTAATATGATTTGTTTCTCGTGCATCCCCCTCGCCTATGTTGTGGCTGGCCCTCTAACTGAACGAATCTTTGAACCTCTAATGGCGACTGATGGTTTATTAGCTGGAAGCATCGGTCAAATCATTGGCGTGGGGCCGGGCCGCGGTATTGGCTTGCTATTTATTACGATGGAAATTCTAGCCATAGGGGTGACAGTTGCAGTTTACCGACATCCGCGCGTGCGGTTTGTGGAACGCGAATTACCAGATGCGATTTAGGGCTTGGGGAAACCTATGAGTGTATCGGTGGTGATTCTCAGTCGGCGCGATAGCTTCACCAATTTCTGTGGGTGATGGTGGCGATCGCCAGTTATGTGATCGGCGAGGATTAATGATGCCTCAGTCGTGTCGGTGGAAACGGCTGAGTCCCCACCGCCTCATTTATGTGATACTCTCAAAAAACTATTCCATTACTAGGGCAAGATTTGGGGATACCCGTTTAGGGCAACAGTTGGGGTGCGGGCCGTCAGGAGGGCGATCGCTTGTTGAGTGAGCTTGCAGAAAACGACCTGTAGCGTGCAGCCGTTGGGGGCATAAAGCGATCGTACCTCTGTCACCACTTAAATGCACCCCGAATTCTGGAACTGGCGTTTTTACTTCCTGCGGTAAGCGATCGCAAGACGCTTCAGACGGTATTGTTTGCGACTAGGCGTTAAATTTTTACAGTCTGTAGATTTTCTTAATATAAATAACCAAAAAAAGGGGTCTTACCCCCTTGACAAGCATCAATCTAAAAAAATAGAGTTGGTCTATCGAAAGATAGAAGACAGCTAGTTGGTTCCCAACTAAACGAGAAAAAGTATTACCTCTGTCAACAGGTGTTGCATCATTACCAGGTTGAGGATAAAAAATTGAATTGTCACGCATCTATTTTTTCATAAGGCTGCGATCGATCGTCAGATATTATTCTTGGCGATTCGGAAAAAAATTAAATTGTTTAATTTGTTCTAGTGGTCGGTAGTGACACCTGTGCGAGACATCGCTTAAATCAATGATTCAAGACTTAGATGAAACTCTGCAAGAATTACTCAGTCAAGAACTTTCTAAAAAATGGAGGTCTACTGATTTTGGAATTAGCTTTGCTGCCCCTGATAAGGAGGTGGCTAGCAGCACAGATGCAGTTGCTACTACGATTAACTTATTTCTCTATGACATTCGAGAAAACCTAGAATTGCGTAGCAATGAGTGGATCGTAGAGCGTCAAACTAATGGAAGCGCGCTCAAATATCCCCCTCCAGTCAGAGTTGATTGTTCCTATTTAATTACAGTTTGGGTGAAAAAAAGCGAGAGCGTTCAAAAAGATCAAAGTGAGCGAGATGAACACCGATTTTTAGGTGAAGTTATGAAGATACTGATGCGCTACCCCAAAATTCCCACTGAGTTTTTGCGTGGTAGTCTCCAGGGAAAAGAACCTCCCTTGCGAACAATGGCTTTGCGTCCACCTCAATCCCAAAATTGGTCTGAATTCTGGCAAGTGATGGGAGGCAAGCCCAAAGCAATTCTGAGCTACACTGTTACCATTGCGGTAGATGTCCATGAACCTGTAGAAGCTGGAAAGCTTGTGCAGGAGTCGATAATAAATTATTCTCAATTAAGAGAATAAAATCATGTCAGCAAAGGAACAGACAAAAAATCGGGTGGCGATCGCAGGGCGAGTTATAGATGCTGAAACTAAGTTAGCGATTGCTGGGGCCTTAGTGGAAGTTAGCCAAAAACAAGGCAAATTCAAAAATTGGCTCGATTTACACGCTCTCCAGTATGCTAAGAGTTGGGAAAAAATGGTTAAGCGTCCTGACCGAACTCTAACTGCTATTGACGGATGGTTTTACTTCGTAGACTTGCCTGATGCTGATGAATGCTATACATTAACTGTTTCACGGCCAAGTGCAGGAACGCGCTACGGTGTAGCTAACTCTGAAACAATAAAAGTAGTCTATTTTAACAACGATAGAATTACTTGGACTCCTATCGGCCTACCACCCACTGCAATCAAGGGGCGAATTACGGATAGTAAAAATTGCCCCATTTTTATGGCAAAAGTGCAAGTTGCCGGCAGTTCTGAATCTGCCTTTAGCGATAAAGACGGGGACTATTTCCTACATGGATTAGAAGTATGCAAACCACAACAAAAGAAAACTATCACTATTAAAGTTTATGCCAGAGGATACGAGGAAGTTTCTCAAAGCGTAGAGATAAGTCAAGGTCAGATCCTTGAACCTATAAATTTAAGTTTACAAGCTAATAATTTAACTAATTTAGCCACCTCAAAAATAAATACTTCTTAGAAAATTATCAATCCAAAATCTAGCCAGGCTTTTCCAAAGCCAAAACGGTAGTTGTTTAGTTTTTTTAAAGGAATCAAGCGCAATGCCAAATTATTCTTCTCCAGGCGTATATGTTGAGGAAGTTCCCTCTGGTTCTGCCCCCATTACAGGAGTTGGGACAAGTACTGCTGGGTTTATTGGTATCATTCCTTCTTCTCAGCCTTCTGCACCACAAGAGCCAGCTAATTCACAACTAGAAGCTAAGAGAAGCGGAGAGAATGTAGAGAGTACAAGTTCTCAACTCCCAGGAGGTGAGGTAGCCACATCAACAGACCAAGGCATTTCAGGTACTAGCAGTTCTACACGAACAAAGTCTGCTAGGAGTTCATCACAAAGCACAACCGCCACCTTAACCTCAAGATCAGGTGAAGTAGAGAAAACAACTCAGAACATATTAGTACCACCAAATGAGGTTAAACTATGCACGAACTTCAGTGAATTTGAGAAATTCTTTGGCAGTCTTTCAAGTTCCGACACTCAGAAACCAAAGACAGAAACCCCTCACTTGGCTCATGCCGTTTATGGTTTTTTTAGAAATGGGGGGACGCGCTGCTATGTAGTACAAGTCAACGGTGACACCGATATTAATAATGCTTTGGAAAAATTTGAAGCGATCGATGAAATAGCCATTGTCGCTGCACCGGGTTGCAATATCAGCCTAGGACAAATGATTGTTGAACATTGTAAAAAAATGCGCGATCGCTTTGCCATACTAGATTGCACAGAGGATGCTGACCATACCAATATTCTTAAACCAACAAATAAACCGCCTGACTCCGAGTATGGTGCATTCTACTTCCCTTGGATTCAAGTTTTCGATCCGGAGGACAGCAAAAAGGAAAAATATGTACCGCCTAGCGGTCACATTGCTGGAATTTACGCTCGCGTAGATGCAGAAAGGGGGGTTCATAAAGCACCAGCAAATGAAATTGTGTTTGGAGCGCGGGGACTCAAGCAAAATCTCAGCAAAAATCAACAAGATGGTCTAAATCCCAAAGGAATCAACTGCATTCGCAATCTCAACGGCAATATTCGGGTGTGGGGCGCGCGCACCATTGGAGGCGATGCCAATGGCGAGTTCAAATATATTAATGTACGTCGCCTATTTAACTATCTGAAAAAGTCGATCGACCACGGGACTCAGTGGACAGTGTTTGAGCCGAATTCTCCGGAACTCTGGGCGAAAATCCGTCGGAATGTGACTTCTTTTCTGATGACCGTTTGGCGGAGCGGTGCTCTGTTTGGCAGTACACCAGAACAAGCTTTCTACGTTAAATGCGATGAAGAAACCAATCCACCTGAATTGCGCGAACAAGGCCAAGTTATAACTGAAATAGGTGTGGCTATAGTCAAACCGGCAGAGTTTGTCATCTTCAATCTTAGCCAGTGGTCTGAACCAGGTAAATAGTAGCGATTTTCCAGGGGAACTTAAAATGCTGACAGACCAAAAACGACGTACAACAGCAGGTGTCTACCTGGAGCAAATATTTCCTGCCCCTTCTCCCGACTTAATCACAGGAGTCCCTGCATTCTTGGGTGTGACGAAGGTTAAAAATGCGGAAAAAAAAGAAAAAGAAGAAGATGCTAATCAACCGAATCTATTAAAGCTTTGGCCCCAGTTTGAGCAATTCTTTGTTCAGGCGTCATCTGGAAGTTACCTTGCTCATGCAGTACGCGGTTTTTTTGAAAACGGAGGTCGTCTGTGCTATGTGGTTC
>NZ_JAUBOX010000041.1:45052-64888 GCF_036700445.1 Microcoleus sp. T3_B1 | reverse complement strand
AGCATCATTTCGGTGCTGCCTCTGCTGACTCGCTCAAAGGCTGCTAATAAGGTTTCAACTTCTGTTTCTCTGCCGTAAAGTTTTTGAGGTATTTGAAACTTATCTGTAATATCTTTTTGGGCGATGGCAAAATCTGCAATTCCTCCCGTAGTTTTTAATTGTTCTAGGCATTCTTCTAAGTCAGCGATAATTCCCCAAGGGCTTTGATATCTGGCTTCAGCGGTTTTCGCTAATAGCTTCATCACAATATTAGAAACAGCTTTAGGAATTTCTAGATTGATTTGGTGGGGCGGTACTGCCTGTTTGGCAATGTGACAGTGGATTAATTCCATTGCATCGCTGTAATCCCAGGGCACTTGCCCCGTTAGCATTTCGTAAAAAGTTACTCCTAATGAGTAAAAATCAGTGCGGTAGTCTATCGCTCGGTTCATTCTGCCTGTTTGTTCCGGCGATATATAGCTCAGAGTGCCTTCTAAAACATTAGGATTTTTCAGGCTAGGATTTTCGCGCTTTAAAACAGTAGAGATGCCAAAATCTATAATTTGAACTCGCCCTGTGCTTGAGTTGATAATAATATTGCTGGGATTGATATCTTTATGAATAATTTTATGTCGATGAATTTCACCTAAAGCCCTGGTTGTTTTAATAGCTGTTAAGAAAAACTCTTCTAAGGTAAGTTTGTGAGAAGCCAACCAGAGCTTTAATGAGTCTCCACCACAATCCTCGAAAATGATAGCCAAACTGTTATGGTATCTTTCTAAGCTGTAGGTTTGAGGGACACTTTCTAGGTTAAGATTGTGTGTGATTTCGTATTCCTGCTTGTATCTGACTAACGAAGCTGGCATCGGATAATCTTGTTTGAGAAATTTGATAATTACCGGTTTTTTGTCTTGCTTCCTCAGTCCCCGGTAAACTAAAGAATTATTACTTTCATGGATTTGGTTGGTAATGTCGTAGCCCGATAAGTTAATCATTCTTACATCCTCTTGTCAGTATTAATACTCAATTATTTTTTAGCAATTGTTAATTAATTAAGTAAATGTATCCTCTAATACATAATAATATCCGAAAATTTAAGAAAAACTTCAGTGTAAAAAGAAAAGTTATTTTTTATTAACATTTCTTAAAAATAAGAGGGCTAAACATTCCGGTCAGGAGTCCGATCGCTCTACAGTTTCCTGCAAAATCCGGCAAAACAGAGTGAAGGGCGATCGCCGTTAGTCTTCATAGGAGATTTGGGCCTTGCATAATTAGAGTATAAATAGGGGGAATCACCATACAATGAAAGCGAGTGCAAATTAACCCATATCCGTAAAAACACTAAGAAAAAAGGAAAACAGAACCACATTTGTGTCAAATGTAGCTGTCAATCGATCGCTGATTATGAGTCCCACGCCTTGTTACACTGAGACTGTGAAACCGGAATGCCTAAAAATGTATGTCAATAGTATAAGTTTTCGGGCAATTAACGAATCAAGGTAGTTCATTACACCACCCTAATAACTTCGGTAAGACTTGTGGGAAAACTATTAGGATGTCATAGTTTCGAGACATTTGAGAGGGTTTCCGGTTGCATCTGAGATATTGCACCATTCTCAATTAGGTTTTTAGGAACAGGCTTTTCGGCCTGTTCCACAAAAGATCAATTTTCTTGTGGAACAGGCCGAAAAGCCTGTTGCTGACGCAAGATGCCTGTTCCACAAAAGATCAATTTTCTTGTGGAACAGGCCGGAAAGCCTGTTGCTGACAATGGTGCGCCTCTTTTTCCTTCTTCATTCAACATCCCATTACCAAGGATTGCCAATCATTGTAAAGGCGGCCCAATAATAAGGATGCGAAAGCACTCGATCGCCCCGCGCCGCAATTTCTGGAGGCAAAATTAGATCCCCAGAAAGCCCTTCGACTCGCAACATCCCGTCTTGAATCCGCACGCGCCCCCGCAGCATCTCCAATTGCGCGCGGCGCAAAGCCTCCGCTTTAATCATCAAATTGCCACCGCGTCTGGGGGCCCGCAACTGCCGATAAAACTCAGTCATCAGCCCCAAAGTCCCATCATCGCTGACTTCCCACAAACTCGCTAAAGCGGATCTAGCACCGCTAGCTACCGCCAAACCCGCAAACCCCAACTCCGCCTCTTCGTCGCCCAAAGCGGTACTGCACGCGCTTAAAACTAACAGATTCACCGGCGGTTCATTCCACCGCAACTGTGCCATTTGATCGATACGTAATTTAGTATCCCACAACTGAATGTAAGAATTTTTCGGTTCCCCAGGCAGGAATTCGCTGTGAGTTGCTAAGTGAATGATTCCAAAAGGCCGATTTGCCCGCTGAGCTTGCAAATTTCCCAGAGTAAAATCTTGATTCAAAAATAATTTTCCTTCACTTGGCGGCGCGATCGACTCTAACTCCACCGGTACCGCTGGTAATGGCGCTTTATCTTCAAATACCGACGCCCCCATTGCCAAAACTTCATCATCCGCAATATTGTCGTAGCCGATATCACTCAAACTCAGACTCGGCATCACGCTAATACTGTATTGCTCAACTAAAAATTGTTTGCCATTGTGAAGAGCAGCAAAGGGCACACTCCGCAAACCTGCTGCCGGAATTACAATTAAATTGTCAATCTTTAAAGCGGCCAATTCTGGGGCCATTGGCGCAATTAACCAGCGATAAAGTTTTTGAGCCGAATCCAAATAACTAATGCTGCTTCTTCTTCTGGGATTAGTTATTTCGGTTTGCAGGGCATCCGCCAATTGCAACACCTGCCACCGCGTTGTCGCCGGAACTACAACGCGCATCGGTTGAGCGTTAGCTGTGACTAACACTAATTCTAAAAGCTCCCCGTTAGGAACATCGGGAATTTCTTGGCTCAGTGGCGACAACCTCTGGGCCAACTTATCTTCTAAGGGGCGATGGGGCCCGGAGGTGAGGTTATTTCTCACAGGCAATAGATTAGATAAATCCTGACTTGCCACCAGCACAGAACCATTTTCTTTGGCTGCGGCTGCATCCGATCTCCTGAGCCAATTCATATAAATAATTGCAGATTTTATCCCACTAATTTGTTCGTTTTTGCGAAGGGTTTCGTAAATCACCGATAGATTAGTAATCGGCTTTCTTGGGGGCAAATCCAGATATTTTTCGTACTCGCGAGTAAAGGTTTGTTCAAATTCTAAAACTCCCGAACCTGCCGCATCTAATCTGCGAGAAGGAGCGAAAATATCCTGGCTAATTGGGGAATTTCGGTCTCGATTGGGCGATCGCAATTCTACTTGCAAAGATGCAGGAAATGACTGCTCCGGATCGGGATTTACGGACTCTAGAGGCGGTGAGGGAATTGGTGAGGGAATTGGTGAGGGAATTGGTGAGGGAACTGGTGAGGGAATTGGTGAGGGAATTGGTGAGGGAATTGGTGAGGGAATTGGTGCAGGAGTAGAGGGCGCGGCCGGTGTAATTAGGGAAATCTGATTTGGTAAACTTCCCTGGGTGTAAGTTTGCCCGAAGGAAAAGCTGGGCAAAATGGCGTTTCCCGCCCCAGCATTAATGCTTCCTCTGGTTCCATTGTCGATCGCGCCGCCAACTACAAACGGTCGATCGATACCGCCTCCGTGGCGAATTGCGATCCTCCCCGCCCCCGCACCTCCGGTAGTAGAAATACTGGAAACATTGCCCGATATATCATCGTTGAAAACATTGTTCGATCGAAACAAACCGAGGGTTCTCACATCAACGCTGCCGCCAGTGCCACCAGTGCCGCCTCTAGCGTTGATAAAGCCCAACTGAATATCACCAGTCGCGTTCAGGGAGACGCCCCCGCCGTTGCCGTTTGAAGTGCCGCTGGAGTTGATATCTAGAGCCGAAATCCCCGCTCCCGAAGTAAGGGCAATATTTCCGCCGATCGCCCCCGAAGCGTTCAAAGCTCCCGCAGTTAAAGGGCCAGCATTGGTTTGGAGAGCGATCGCGCCTCCTGTGCCCGCCGATGACGAGTCGATCGCACCTGCAGCAACAGTATTTCCCTCAACCCGAATCCTCCCACCGTTCGAGGTAATATTGCCCGTCCGAACCTCGCCACTTCCTTGCAGGTTCACGCTGCCACCATCCGTCCTTAAATTACCCCCTAGGAGGACGTTTTCTGCCTTGATATCGGCTCCCAAAGCGGCCGTGCTGTCCCCCCCGAAGCGAGCGGAATCTCGCGCGTTAACGCTCAAACTGCGCGCTGTAATTGTGGAAGCAGCCGTCACGCTAGCAGCGTCAGCCGAGAGCTGGCCCAACCTCTGAGTTTGACCGACTAGGCCGTCAAAAGTAATGTTGCCGCCAGCGCGCAGCGTCAAATTATTAGCCCGGCCCGGCGTGCTGTCGAGGGTATTGGCAAAAGTGATATTGCCGATAGTGGCGGCTAGGGCGGCGGTGCGATCGACTGTAACGTTACTATTGAAAGTCATGTCGCCAGATGTCGCCATATTGCCCGATACCTGGGTACTGCGGGCGTTGACAGTTAAACTCGCCAGCGGTGCAGCTTGACCGACTTTAGCGCCGAACAGCACTCGCCCAGCGTCTAGTCTCAGGGCGTGAGATCCGTCTAGGCTACCGGAGAACAGAATGTTGCCGGTAGCTTCCGTGCTCAAAGCTACGTCAGCATTGAGGGATGCGTTTCCTGTAAAAGTGAGATCGCCGCCGGATGTCGCAATGTTGGCGTTGAGATCAGTTTGGGGCGCGTCGAGAGTCAAGCTAGCGCTGCCGCTTGTATTCAGGGGATTGTCGATCCTGATCGATCTGCCTTGAAGTGTCAGCGGGCTGTTGAAGGTAATGGGTGCGACGATCGCGATCGACGAGGTGCTACCGTTTTCGCGCCCGATCGCGATCGAGCCGAAATCCCCCGCCAAAGCGCCGAGATCCGTTGCCGTCAAGTCTAAAAGGCCCAAAATATCGCCGGTGCCACCGATTTGAATTCGTCGGTTGTCGTTGGGCTGCAAGCGAATTGTTCCCCCCGCACTGCTGACAGAATTGCTGCCGCCTCTGAAGTCAATGCCGCTAGCAGTGAGAGCGATATTGCCGCTGTTAGCATTGAGTCCGCCCAGAGAGATGCTGCTGGCGAAAATGTTGATGTTGCCACCTTGAGTCTCGATTACATCCTTGGGGTCATTGACAACAAACACTCCGCCGGATCTAAAGGTTACGGTGTCTCCCGTTCTTGCTTGCAGGGAAAGTTTGTTATCGGGCAAGTCTTGGACGGTGATATAGCCGGGGGTATCTAGAACCACGTTGCTGCCGGCTGTCATCTGTTCCAACTGCACTTCTGAGATCGATGTTTCGTTGGGTTCTGGTGCCGGTTCGAGTTCCCCGCCAGTCGAACCCCCGCTGCTGGAGCCGTTACCGCTGACGATCGTAATATTTGCCGGATCGAGCCACAAATTGCCGATCGCACCGTTAGTCGCGCGGGTATCGACCTCTCCTTGGAAAGTTAAAGCATTTTTGCCGGAAACTTCTACTCTGCCGCCGTTACCTGCGGCAGTGCCCCCGCGAGCACTAATATTGCCCAAGAAGCGAGTTATATTGTCTGACCAAATTACCGCAGTGCCGCCATTGCCGCGGTCGATCGCGTTTGCTGCGATCGTAGAATCAGGACTAACATAAGTTACCTGGGCGTTTGGCACTGGTTCCATCCCCTGGAAACCGCCTCCGACGCGCACAGTACCTCCGCCGTCCGTCCCGGAAGCATCGATATTTGCGCCGAAGAGTCCGACTTTTTCCCCTAAAATATTGACTGTGCCACCAGCATTTCCAGAAGGGCCAAATACATTTACAGAACCGGAGACGATCGCACTTCCGGCAACTGCGGGCACAGTTTGCCCGCCAGTCAGTACCAATTGACCTTGTTCGTTAGTGGTTAAACCTGTGGCTGACACTACGCCGGAGCCCGTCAGCAACTGAGGCAAAGAAACCGGGGCGATCGCCGAGTTTTCTGACTGCAAAGACGGAGTAATTTCTAAACTTAATAAATTGCCAACTTGACTGATGCGAACTGCATTTTGTCCCGGAACAGCAGCCACAGTAATTTGACCGTTGGGAGCGGATAATTGTCCTGTATTAATAACGGTTCCACCGAGCAAAGTTAAACTTTGCCCGCTGCCAACTGCCAAGTTTCCGGCATTGACAATTGCACCGAGTTGTGAGTTATTAAAATTAAATTGATTGGGATTTCCCAGTAAAGCTTTGTAATCATTAATTCCGGCCGAATTGAACCAGCGATCGCCGAAACCAATACCTGTAGCAGTTGTCGCGAAAAAAGACCCCGGCACGTTTAATCTAGCATTTTGACCGAAGACAATTCCCGCCGGATTCATTAAGAATAAATTTGAGTTGCCGCCGCTTACAGAAATCAGACCGTTAATGATGGAAACATTGTTGCCGGAAATCCGCCCTAAAATATTTTGAATATTTGGATTAGTTAGAAAATTAGCGATTTGACCTTCGCTGAGATTAAATTGGCTGAAGCTGTGAAACAGATTGGCGCCGTTCCCTGACAGTTGTCCGCCACTAATGTCTGTGCGGTTTTGCTCGGAGTTAACAACAGTATTAGTGCCGTCATTTGCAGGAACGACAGATTGCGATCGCACTGCTAGCGGTAGCAGCCAAAAACCTAATGTCAAAATTAGAGCAGAACGAAAATAGGTCATTAGTCAGTTGTCAGTTCTCAGTTGTCAGTTGTCAATAGTCATTACTCAATAGTCATTAGTTAGTGGTTATTTTTCTTATATTTGTTGTTATTTGTTGGTTCCAATGACCCATGCCCCATGCCCCATGCCCCATGCCCCATTCTAATCTCTTCTCTTTTTGATTTTTTTTGAGCGGTAATGTTCCGCCAAAGTGCCAATAAACTTAAAAAAGTCGATCGAACACTACCACCGCCGGGGTCGATCGCACTCCCAAACCACCCGTTGCCAGAATGTCGGAAATACAATGCAGATTTTATATCGATCTGTAACGAGTGTATTGACAAAATCCCCCCAGAGTCCTAGGATTGGAGCACTGATTGGGTGGGAAAGTAAAAACCCACACAATAACTGGCTCCTCTAATAAAGTTAAAAGCAAAATATTGATGCTTTTAGAGACCAACCATGCAAACTCAAACTTCCTCATTTCTAACTGAACAAATAGTAGAGCAGATATTTTCGTCAGGCGAACTGACTCGCGAGGACAGACAGCGAATTCAGTCAATGCTCTTAAATGAGTCGATCGGAGAAAACGAATTGAGCTTAATTGAAAGAGTCATGGAAGGCGTAGTCAAGGGAATACTTGACGTGCTCGATTAGTTTAGAAATGGCGCTAACCTATCTAAATGTAGGGTGCGCCGGGCCGCGCACCTTACCCTAATTTTAAATATAGCAACCGCCAAGAGGGTTAGGACATTCTTGATCGCTGAAACCCTAGCTATTACTGCTTTTTCCTTCTTCCTTCTTCCGACTTCCATCGGACTTCTTCCGACTTCCATCGGACTTCTTCCTTCTGCTATAAAATCGAAAATCGAAAATTCTGTCACCGTTCTAAAAATCATCATCGGGGCCCTCATCCGGGCCGTCATCCGAGCTCTGATCGCGACGCACAAGTTCAGAAGGAGGCCTATCGTTACTCCAGGCCCACCACACGCCGCCGCACTGGCAGCGGTAAAATTCTTGCCACTTGCGGCGGTTGAACTCGGTGTAGACTGGCGATCGGCGATTAATCCAGACCTCAGCGGCATCCGTGCAACTAGCGCCACACTTGGGGCAGCAAAACTCATTAGCGTGAACCGCCGTCGCAGTCCATTCAGGAGGATGTGGAGCAAAAGCTTCCATGTGTTAGAGTTTCTATCTAAACTGCTGGTAATTACGGCAAATCAAGGGTTGCTAAAGATCCGCAGAGTTCGGAATGACCTAAGCAATGACATAAGTACGCTGTTGAGTGCGTAATTCATCGGCCCGTTATTTTTTTTAGCATTTGCCGTCAGATGAATAGTATAACTGATGTGGTGCAAGCCGTCGATCGGCATTCTTAAGTATTTCAAGGACTAGGCTCATGTCTATCTACAATCTTATCTCGTTTCTGGGCATTTTTGGCTTATGTGCGATCGCCTGGATTTTTTCCGAAAACCGACACTCCAAGTATATTCCCTGGCGCGTCATCATCTGGGGCATTGGTCTACAATTAGTCTTAGGATTTTTAGTATTCCTGTTCCCCCCAACTCGCATCGCCCTAGAGTGGTTTACAGGCTTACTGGATGGAGTATTTACCGCTGCTGACGCTGGAGCGAGGTTTGTATTCGGTAAAAACATTGTTCCAATACCCGGTCAAGACCCCCCAGTTAATTTAGGATATATTTTTGCCTTTCGAGCTTTACCGACAGTCATCTTTTTTTCTGGCCTCATGGCTTTGCTTTACAACATCGGTGTGATTCAAATTATCACCGAAGTTTTTGCCAAAATCTTTTATATGACAATGCGGTTGAGCGGCGCCGAAGCCCTCAGCGGCGCTGCTAATATTTTCGTAGGAATTGAAGCGGCAATTGTTGTCAAGCCTTATTTGCCGAAAATGACTCGTTCGGAACTTTGTGCAATCCTCTCTTGCTGTTTTGGGACTGCCGCTTCTTCAACTTTAGCAATTTATGTGAGTTTTCTCAAGCCAGTTTTTCCCAATATTTTAGGGCATTTAGTTTCCGCCTCAATTATCGCCATTCCCGCTTGTTTTGTCCTCTCCAAAATCTTAGTACCAGAAACAGACAAACCCCTGACAATGGGTGGCATTCCCAAGGAAGAACGGAAGCCTAAAGGCCGCGAGTTTGTGGGCGAAGAAATTTCGGACATGGAGCGCGAAGAATTCAAACAAGAGACTGTTGGGGGAGAGCCAATCGAACGAGTCAGCCCTTTGGATGCAGCGATAATTGGTGCATTGGACGGTGTAAAAATGGCGGTAGCTATTGCCGCTGTTTTGATTTTAATCTTGGGCTTAGTTTCCTTAATTAATCAATTCTTTGGTTGGCTGGCAATTTTGCCCGGCCCCATTGGTGACTTGTTCAAAGTTGTCACCTTAGCCAACATTATGGGATTTTTATTTTATCCCCTGACGCTATTAACAGGAGTTTCATTAGACGACTCTTGGACAGCATCAGTAATCATCGGTCGCCGACTGTTAGAAACGGCGATTCCGCCCTATCAAAGTTTAGCAGAAGCATCGGCAAAAGGACTCGTGAGCGATCGTACAGTTTTAATTGTCAGTTACGCCCTTTCCGGCTTCGCCCATTTAGCCTCCGTCGGCATATTTGTCGGCGGTACGATCGCCCTAATTCCATCCCGCCGCAAAGACATTTCCGAACTCGGTTGGAAAGCATTATTTGTCGGCACATTAGCGACAATGATGATCGCTTGCATCGCCGGCACCTTCGACACCGGAGACGCCAGCATTTTAGGCGCTCAAACAGCTCCTGCAGCCCCATTAACAGCCCCTGTTTCTCCGAAACCGCTGCCATCCCCAGCCGCGAATTCAAAGCCGTCAGTTGCCCCAGCAATTGCCAGTCCGAAGCCTTCGCCCAATACCGAAAAAGCGGCTCCGAGAGCTCAAAAATCTCCCTCTCCCGCATCCAAGAAAAACCCTTAATTATATTCTATTGACTTGTAGGGGCGGGTTTTTCCAAGAATATTTAACTCCCGTTAAAAATCTACATAAACCCGCCCGCACACAACCAATAACCTACATCAACTTTGCTTTCGATAAAACCAGTTAGGAACGGACTCTGACCCAAGAAACCGGGTTTTTCACCAAATCTGTGGCTGTAACGCATCTTCTCAGCAAAAAACCCGGTTTCTGGCTACCCGTGCATCAGTCCTAAGATTGTCAATTATCGACAAATATTGTAGGTAAAACTAGCCCTTGGGTGGGGGCGGGTTTACGAGATTGTAGGTTTTAGGCAATTATTGTAGGTAAAACCCGCCCCTACGAGGTCGTGATAGATATTATTGTTTTTTATGCCGATGCAATCACCAATTACCAATTATCAATTACCCTAAAATTTATGAATCCCGATCCAGAAATTCGCCGCCTGTTAGATGTGATGCCCGCTTCCGGCCGCATGATGTGTAAAATTATTAATAAGCCACAACAATCAACGGTAATTGACTGCGATTTTCCTTTGCCTTGGAATCAATCTCGCCCGATTTATATTAATTTTGATTTGTGGCGGCTGCTATCTAAGCCGCAGCGGGATTTACTGCTATTGCGGAATGTAAGTTTTCTGTGCAGTTTTAAGTGGTTTAAACCGGATATTTATCAAGGTGCAGCTCTGGCGGGAATTGTCGGGACTGTTGTAGAATTGTTGCAAGGAGATGCGATCGGCACTGCGATCGCGGGCGGTTTGACGGGACTGGCGATGACTCGAATTTGGCGCGACAACCGCAGTTCCCAAGTAGAGTTAGATGCTGACGAAGCGGCGATTAGAGTCGCGGGAAGGCGTGGTTACAACGAAGCGGAAGCGGCCGGACATTTGCTGGGGGCGATCGAGGCTGTGGCGCAAATTGAAGGGCGCAGTTTGGATTTTAATGAGTTGATTCGGTGTCAAAACTTAAAGGCGATATCGGGTATTTCTGCGGTGGGCGTACCCGATAGTGTGAGGCAAGAGTAATGCGATCGCAAATTATAACCATTCATCTCTGTACAGACAAACTAACAAGTTGCTTGAGAACCCGCATAGCTTCATTTAAGCCATTATTGCGACTATTGCAAATACTAAATAAATCTGACAGCGCATATTGATTTATTTCCCCGCGCAGCAGCTTCAGGAAAATATATTCTTCGCCGTTACTTATCATCCCAAAAGGAGAGTTTTCGGGGTAAGGATTTCCCATCATGTATGCTAAAATCTGGGGAAGAGCCCGCGAAACACTGAAACCATATTCTTTACTTTCAATTACCACTATCCAAAATTGATTTTGAATGACTAAAGCATCAATTTGTGTAGACGCGGTTGCAACCGCCGATTTATAAACAGAATAACTTATTCTTCTGCTCGATCGACCGCCAGCTTCGCATACTTCAAATTATTTTGATATTCTACAATCTTTTGCTGGCTAATTTTGTATTTAGGACTATTAGCAGGTATTTTTTTCATGCCAGCAATTGCTTGTTCCCAGGCAACAATCACCTGTTGCCACTGTTGTTTTGTTGTGGCAGTTTGAGTTAAAGAAGCTGCACGAGTTGCTTGATTTACTGCTTGCCGAAAATCATTGTCAGCATTGGTTGGAGTTGCTGGCGGAGTTACTTTTGGATTCGCTGGTAAATTTGTCGGCGGAGTAGTTTTTCTGGGAGTGGGATTCGCAGGTAAGTTGGTCGGTGGAGTAGTTTTGTTGGCAATTGGAGACGGAGTTGCTGTTGGAGTCGCGGGTAAATTTGTCGGCGGATTAGTTGGTGAAACAGCAGGCCCAGTAGCAGGTAAATTAGCTGACGGAGTTTGTAGTGATGCCCCGGCAGTTGCTGGCTTGAGTGCGATTAGCATCTCATACCTCTGCGTCGATTTATCTACTTCTGCAGTTGTCATGGCTATGCCGCGTACAGAATTAAGAGCCGCGATCGTCCGATCGAATTCTGCTATATTTTCTTTGGGTACAGATGACTCGATGAAATTTTTAGATGCAGCAGAATTGACCAGGGTCAGAATTTGTTCAAAATTGAAATAACCGTAGCCGCTGTTAGGCTTTGGTAAAGAACTCGTAATTGTTTGAAAGTTTTCGCTTTGTGCTAAAGTTGGATTTGATGTAGCTGCGATCGCTGGTAATGTTTTGGCATTCCCTACAGCGATAAATACTGAATTTGCATCTAACCAACCGTGTCCCAATACAAAGTCTTGACTGGGCACTTGCCATTCAGTTATAGCTCGATCGGCAATCTGTTTTTCAGATAGGGCTATACCATTACCTCGGACAAGCACATTCAATTTAGCAAACGTGCTTTTAGCTGCTTCAGGATTACTGGTTTGAATTACTATTTTTACCCCGATCGCACTTTCTAAAGATACGTCTGGCAGTGAAATTACTCCGAATCCGTATTCTCCATCCATCCAGCCAAAAATATCTTTATCTAAATCGAGATTTAATGCTGCTAAATTTCCTCTAAATTGAGTAAGTCCCTGGCTGAATTCTGGAATATTTTGTGTTTGGCTGACAAAATTACCCCAATTATTATTGATGCCTTTACCCGTAAATAAAGCAACTGTTTGCTGGGTAAAATAACTAATTATTTTTTCAGTTGCGGGCTGAAAGTTGGTTTGAGTGGTGGCATTCGGCTGTAAATTGGCAACAGTATTAATCCGAATCCCAGCATCATCAATGCCAATACCGCCGCTTAAAGACTTTATCGGATATAGTTCGGCTCGATCGAGCAGTGGTGCGTTTTGAGCTTGAGGAGCATTTGCGACACTCTCCTTTATCAAGGCTAAACTATCAAAAATATAAAATTGAGCTACTGGATTGTCAATTTTTAAATCGCTTGATAATACTTTGGCAACTTCTGGCTTGCTTGCTAAGGATGGTTGTCCTTTGTAGATATCAATAGATTTTTGGACATTTTGCTCCTTGTCACTGCAAACAAGATAACGCTTCACGATCGCGCAGTAGCTTTTATCGCCTTTGTTAGTAGTAGACTCCTGTATTTTAAATCCTTTGTAATCAATCTCTTTAATTTTTTCGTCAGGATTAATTTTGCTGAGCTTTTGATTTAATTGCCACATACTCAGCTTATTTTTAATCGTAATTACCCCGATAAATTCAGGAGTAGGCGATTGCTGTCCTTGGGTTTTAGCTGATGGTAATGCAGCCCAGACAACAGTACCCAGCCAAGGTTTGATATCTCGATCGTAATTCAGTTGAGGACTTTCCTTAGCAAATTCTTTCTCAAACTCTTTCCAAGCTCGATCGAAAAGTTCCCTAGCTTCTGGTGTGCCAAATTTCTGTAATTTTGACCAAGACTCAGGGTTGAGATCGATCGTGCCGCCCACTAAAGCGTCACTCGGAATCAGTTTAGCATTATCTAGGGGTTTACTATCAGCTCCTAAATAACCATCCGAGTACAGATATGTTGCCGCGCCGCCGATCGCAAGTAAACTCAAAACAGCAACGGTGGTTTTAGCGAATTTGCCAGCCATAATGTTTTTTTAAATAAAGATTGTTTGAGACGATATTAACTTCCAACTGTTTGTAGTGCGGACTTGGTGTCCGTAATTTCGGAGCGGACACCAAGTCCGTACTGCGAACTAATTTTTGAGAAACTAATTTTTTGACTGTCGATCGAGCGGACATTGCATAATACAATATTGTAGCTTTCTAATTGTGGAGCGTCAAGAGCGGCAATCTAGCGGCAACAATTCTTATTAGGTTGTTTGAAAACCATGAATTTGGAACTGAATTGTTTGTATAAAGTTACGATCGATCTATCCCCCTATGACTCCTCCTCATCTACTCGCCGACTGAGATAATCCGGCAAGTCATCAAAACATACTCCCACCAAACGGCAAAAATCCCTCATTTGCCGAACAGTCATCGTAGGTTCGTCTCCCTTTTCCCATCGCCGCACCGACGAAGTAGGGACACGGCAGTGCCGTGTACTGGTGCGAAAACTTAAATTAATTGAGCTGAATTGTTTATTTTTGGCATTGTCTAACGTTTATTTATGATTGTTATTGCTTTTGATTAGCCTATTTTAACCGCCTATTTTAAGCGCTTATTTTGAACCTTTAACTAATGGAATTAAATTATGTAATAACTCAATCTAAAAGTGGATTTTAGAGCTAACATAGCGTTATTGCCAACACGATATAGTTTCCGATGTCTCTTGAGGCAATCGAGGAAAAATCATCAACTAGGACGCATCTTTATTGAAGTAGCGCGATGTTCGATCGCGCTCACAATAAAGTGCAACTCTGTCAATTTTCTATGGGCAAACATACCCAATTTACAATACAGCCATGAACACCCCAGAAACTGCGAATGCCTGGATTATTTACCGACTCCTGCCCAACTTTCAGCGCTTACCCGTCGCGCAATTTCGCAGCCGCAGCGAAGCAGAATCTTCCCTGAAAGTCATCCGGCAAATGCTACCAAATACCGAATTAATACTTGCTTTCGAGGTTGGGCCAGAAAATCCAACTACCGAACTCAATCAGCCCCCTGCTAAAGAACCAAACTTGCAAACTTCAGTTAACCGAGAACTGTTGAAACTTTTCATTATCAGTTCTCGTCCTGTTGTTTCCCGCGTCATTCATTCTTTTCACCGCGATAATTTTGCCTGCGTTTCTGACTGGAGTCCGCTTGTCCCAACTCAAAATCCAGGTGAAGTGATGAGCGTCTTAATTAAATATTTGGCCGCTAACTCTTAGTTTGCCACCCCTTGATGATTCGGCGGTTGAAACCGCTCCTTGTCAAACGAAGTCTGCCTCCGCAGACTAAGAAATAAAGGGGGTATTTAAGTCGGATTTGGTATTAGTCCTCTTTGAGAGGACTTTAGCTTTGAGGCAGGGGTTTCAACCCCTGCCGGACTGCGGTTGTAATGCTAACTCTATATCCTCTACTTCTTGAGTCATAAATTTATCACTCTCTCTCCCCAGTCATCGGACTATAGTTGCGGGCGATCGCCAACTCAAGAACAGTGATAAACTTGATATTCATAACCATCAACAGGCGGCAAATCGCCAGATTCAAGCTGACATTTTTGCGCTGCTAAATTGACAGGTGCGCGAAAATTAACCAACCATAAATCTAGCGGACGTTGCAATTGAGCGAGTGCTTTGTTAAGTGTCGTCGCTGCTATTTCTGGCTTCTCTCTGTGATATTTAACCAAAAGAAATATAGGAGAATCTGAAAGTTTAACTTCCTCATTTTTCCTGACATCCGTTACATCCGTTACAGAATCCGTTGCCGAACTTTCCCATTCCCACCCTATACCCATCAACTCTCCTATTTCTACATGAGTCTTTTGAGTAGTAGCAATTAACACGGGAACTTTCGATAATTCGCGGATAACCGGAATTAAAAGGTCTGGTTTGTAATATTTGCGATAGCCGAGATTGGAATTTACTGTGACACCGCTAAAAAAACCCATTACTAAAATTAGCACCACTGCTTTTTTGCCCGGAACTTCGATCGCCCGTAAATTAAACCATTGACTTTTTGCTGTAGGTGTGTTAAAAATAACCGCCAAGGTTGCTCCTAAAAGCAATATCACCCCCGGAAAGTAGACGAAATTGTATCGTGCGCCGCGAGTTAGGTCAATCCCTAGAATATATGCAAAGCTGAAAAATAGGAAAATTGCTCCTAGCACAAATCCGCCGAAAATAACAGTACCTAAACGAGTATCGGGCGTTGTTAAGGAATTTTTAAGAGCGCTAAACAGGATGGGAAGCACCAATATAAAAAATATTGTCATGGCGATCGCCGATGCAACTACTACTGCCAAATTTGGCGATTCCACCGGCAGCAGAGATATGACAGTGATCCATCCAGCTAAAGCTTGAAAAATCGGATTGATCCAATCTAAAAATGTGCGATCGCCACTGACAATCCAATTAGTTAGTTCGCTGCCGTATTTATTCGACAAAAATACCGGCAGCCAAACTAAACCGCCCGCCAAAGTGCCCATCGCTACTGCGAAAAGCCGCCACAGGATTTGAAATTGCCAAATATTAGGCCGCTGGCTGTTGTCAATTCGCAACTTTCCATTAAACTGCTGCCAGATTACCGCAATTAATGCTATTAATTCCGCACACAAAGTTAGTGTAAAAAAGTAGTGAACCGCAATTCCCAAACAGTTAACAACTACCCAAAGCAGCACCGCCCAAATAGGCAGGGGAGCGCGCTGTTGCAGCTTTTTTGCAGCTAAGCTGAGGCAAAAAAGAGAGGCAATAACTAATAATATTCCTAAAGTGTAATGGCGAGCTTCTTGAGCGAGATAAATGCCGTAGGGAGAAACTGCCATCATCGCAGCAGCACATTGACCGACTAAACGAGAACTAAAAGCAAATTTGCCTAAAAAGTAGATAGCGGGAACTGAAATCACGCCCAATAAAGCAGGGAGCGATCGCCCAATCCAAACTAAACTATCCTCGGTCGGCCCAAACAGTCGCATCCACCAGTGGGCGAGCATAAAATATACTGGTGGATGATTGCTTTCTAGCAGCAAATGGTTGAGGACATCTGCAATCCCAGCACCGGCGCGCAATTGTAGCGGTTGTAATAATGTAGAAAGATCGATCGCGCGATCGATCGGCACCCCTCGAAAACTGTTGCCCAAACTAAAAACTAGAGTAGAAAACTCGTCTGTCCAGAGCGGTTTCGAGTTTAAATTGGCAAAGCGCAAAATAAAGGCGATCGCCGTCCACAGAAATAGCAACAACAGTTGTTTGTTCTTAATCATTAATTGAGTCAGCAGTCAGTTGTCAGTTGTCATCACTCAACGCCGTCAACAGTCAACAGTCAACAGTCAACAATTCCCCATTACCTACTTCACGTCGGTCACCCGCCAACTCAGCTTCATATTGATCCAGAAATTCCACAGAGTCACAGTCGCGATCGCGATTAAATTAGCAAGATATTTATTGATTCCAAAAAGATTAAACAGCAAATTAAACAGCAGCAAATTCAAAATCAAACCCATCAAGCAAATCGTGTTAAATTTTAACAGCCGTTTCAATCGCTGGCGCTTTCTTGGCTGCAGCTTAGAAATGTCCCCAAAAGTCCACAAATCATTCCACAAAAAGTTACTGATAATTGCCAATTCAGCAGCAACGATCAGACTGCCATTCACCTCCAAATGGAGGATATCGGACAGCACGTACAAAACCCCCATATTCACAAATACGCCGCTGAAACCCACAAGGCCAAACCGCAGAAACTTGCCCATCGGCCAGCGGGCAAACCGCAACCTCAGCAAATGCCGCAAATAATCAATATACTGTTTCCAGGTAACTTTGCTCTCGCCTTCTTGCCGCTCTTGAAACACGTAACCAACTTCTCCAATCCAGCCGATATCGCCTCTGCCGAGCACTTCAATCAATATTTTGTAACCAGCAGGATTCATGGTTTTGCCGGCTATGCAACAGCGGCGCACCATAAAATAGCCGCTCATCGGATCGGAAACTCGGCCCACCACTCCCGGCAGGATCACCAACCCCAGGGTTTGAGCGCCCCGCGATAAAAATCGCCTGACAACGCTCCAGTCGCTCACCCCGCCCTCGCCCACGTGGCGACTCGCAGCGGCCAAATCGGCTCCCCGCTGAATTTCTGCTAAAAGCTGCAACAGCGTCTCCGGGGGATGCTGCAAGTCGGCATCGATGACGCCCAAAACCTCACCCCGAGCGGCCTGCCACCCGCGAATTACCGCTGTGGAAAGTCCCCGCTCGTCTTCGCGGCGCATCACCCGCAATTGCGGATATTCCGGTGTCAGGGACAGGGCGACTTCCCAGGTGCGATCGGGGCTGTTGTCATCGACTACAATTAATTCGTAGTTGCCGGGAATACTGCCATCTAGCAAGTGGCTCAATTTTTCCACAATACTCTTGACATTCTTGCACTCGTTGTAGGTGGGAATGACCAGGGAAAAATAAATTGGCGGTGTGCCTGCGTCTACAAAAGTTGAGCCGAAAGTCTGTATAGCAGGAATTTGCAAAGGCCCCGACGGCACTGGCAAGACCTGATTTGGTTGGTTTATGCCCATAATTTCAGTGTTCAGAAAGTCAAGAATAGTTTGGTAGCACTTGAGATTGTAAAATATCGTTCCTCCATAATTGATTAGTTAAAATATAAAAACGCCTTAATTCTAGTCAGTAATTCTGTAATTGAGTTAAAAATAAAACTGTGGATGCAATTCTCGATCGAGCTTTACAAGGTTATAACATCTCTACAGCAGAGGCATTGGTTCTTTTGCAGCAAACAGATCCCGATGCGCGAGCTTCTATTCAAACAACCGCTGACTTGCTCCGCCGCCGACAATCAGGGGATACTGTCACCTACGTTATCAACCGCAATATTAACTTCACCAATATTTGCGAGCAGCATTGCAGTTTTTGTGCATTCCGCCGCGACGAGAAAGATGAGGGCGCTTTTTGGTTAGATGCAGCTCAAATTCAGGAAAAGGCAACTGATGCAGTGCAGCGGGGTGCGACGGAAATTTGTATGCAGGGGGGCTTAAATCTTCAAGCTAAGCTCAACGGCGCATTTTTACCTTATTATCTGCAATTGGTGAAAACCATTAAGGATAAGTTTCCTCAGTTGCACTTGCACGCTTTTTCGCCCCAAGAAATAGAATTTATTGCCAGAGGAGATAATCTTAGTTTCAGCTATGTAATTTCGGCTTTGCAGGATGCGGGAGTTGGTTCGATGCCGGGAACCGCTGCGGAAGTTCTCGACGATTCTGTGCGACGGGTGATTTGCCCGGAAAAACTAAATTCGGCAACTTGGCTGGAAATTGTGGGAACTGCTCACAGTCTGGGTTTGCCGACAACGAGTACGATGCTTTGCGGGCATATTGAGACTGCCGAACAGCAGGTTTTGCATTTAGAAAAAGTGCGATCGCTCCAACAAACTGCGATCGACCAAAACTATCGGGCACGCATCACAGAATTTATTTTACTACCATTTGTCGGACAGCAAGCACCGGCACCTTTGCGGAGTCGAGTCGGCCGCGACCAACCAATTTTAGCAGATACATTGTTACTCACCGCAGTATCGAGAATCTTCTTAGGCAATTTAATTTCCAATCACCAGCCGAGTTGGGTAAAATTAGGTTTAGATGGAGCTACTGAAGCGCTGAAATGGGGCTGCAACGACATCGGCGGTACATTGATGGAAGAGCATATTACTACAATGGCCGGTGCGGTGGGTGGCAGTTGTCAGTCTGTCGAAGATTTGCAAAATGCGATTAGTTCTTTGGGGCGGAGTTATCAGCAAAGAGATACAATTTATCGACCTTTAGGGGTTGACAATTTGGCAGTAAGTGTGTGATTTTTGGGATACCAAGTGCGAAGTGCGTAACCTGTTCTACGAGTTTAGCCGTTAGCGAAGCCCTCGGAGAGGATCGCACTTTCCAATTCTTCTAGCGCTTGCAAATTTCCAACCTGCCAAGCACGTTCTACTGTAGCCGGAATCAGTTGGGCGATCGCGATTTCTGGAAAATTCGGACTAATGTCCGATTCTACATACTCTCCATCTTGCAGCAAATAAATGAGAAGTCTGCCGCTGTCATAAACCCATACTTCTGGAACTCCAATAATTTTATAGGCATCGATCTTAGTTTTAGAAGTAACATCCGTCTCAATTGCCAAATCGGGCGGCGGATCGTCCGGTAAAAGTCGGCGGCGATTAATCATCCGCTGATAATTTAGAATATAAAAGCAAGCATCAGGTTCAACTCCTGCTGCACCTTCCCGTTTGAAAGTAGTAGAACCAAATGGTTCATATATTCTGCCCGCAGACTTGAGTAAATTTTTTACAATATCGGAAATTAAATCTTTCGGGATTTCCCGATATAGTAAGGGAACCCTAATTTCTAAGGTACTGTTGCTGTAGGCAATTCTAGTTCTTCGCTTTTCTCCTAATTCCTGCAAAATCGACTCAAATTCCAGCCAACTTATATTGGGAATAGTTACCACACTACCGGGAGAAAGCGTTATTTGGCTAACTGGTTTTAGGACGGGGGTGATAACAATCATAAGCTGAATAGGGAGCTAGTTGTTAAGTTTGTGCCAAGGGCAGGCAGGATGCCTACCCCACAAGAAAATTTATTCTTTGTGGAACAGGCATCTTGCCTGTTCTCGATCGTTAA
>NZ_JAUBOX010000041.1:32765-44952 GCF_036700445.1 Microcoleus sp. T3_B1 | reverse complement strand
ATTTGTGCCAAGGGCAGGCAGGATGCCTACCCTACAAGTAAACTCATTCTTTGTGGAACAGGCATCTTGCCTGTTCTCGATCGTTAAATTTGTGCCAAGGGCAGGCAGGATGCCTACCCTACAAGTAAACTCATTCTTTGTGGAACAGGCATCTTGCCTGTTCTTGATAAGAATACAAGATATCTGTTGAGTGTAGCACGGGCAACGAGAAGAGATTCGCGATCGCACTTTTGACTCAATTCTAGAAACATCGATCGCACATTTAGACTTCATTGCAGCCGGATTAATTTGACTAACAGACTCATGATTTCTCCCTGATCGGGTGTAATAATGATGCGGTTGTCGGGAATGGCTATCGGATGAGTCCAACGAACAGCTTCCTCGTAGCGCAATGCGTGCAGTTGGTGGATAGTTCGCCGTACCCCCAGCGGCGAACCGATGATGACGTGACGGACTGCTTCGCGATCGGCCTCAAAGGTTTGGTTGGTTAAAACATTCGGCGATGTTTGGTTCGATGATGAATCTTGCAACATAGCTTTGACCAATAATTTTGGATAGGTTTGATGCTTTGTAACGGTAAAACCGCGTACAATGACAGATTGAAGAAAAGACAACAATTCCCCTAAAGCACAAGTGGCTTAGCTGGTGCTGTCTCGTCTTTATGTCTTTCCTTAGCGTAAACCAATTTACGGTCAGACGTCAAGTAATTTACGTAAATTAATTTACTATACGGGTCAAGCTGCTTGTGGAAATGCCAGAAAAATCAGAGCGATCGCCCCTAATGCGGCTCAGACTTAAGCGATCGCTGACCCAAAAGCAGCTAGCAGACGCACTTGGCGTTACCGAAACAACTGTAAGGAACTGGGAATCGGGGCGATCTGTACCGAAGCTAACGCCTGTTCAATACAAGAAGTTGCTAGAGATTCTGCAAATTACCTCTGCTGAATTACCAGACCAATTTGGTTTTCCCAGCGAGGGCGATCGATAGAATATTAAGAGTGGCAAATAATAATGATACTGTTTACCTTCTCAGCCAATTAAAAATGTGGTGGTTCATCAAAATGACAACTCTGACCGTAGAAATTCTTTGTTCTGAGGCGGCAATATTTTCAGCAGCCGAGTCTCAACACCCGGAACCTCTGCTTTACGGAATCACAGACGGAAAGGCTGTTGGAACATATTTGGAGCAAAAGTTCAGACTCTATCTCAAGCAGCAATATGAATTTATAGATGGCAATTCAGCAAGCGGCATCGATTTCCCAGGGATATTGGTTGACGTGAAGGTAACAAGTGTTAGGCAACCGCAGTCGTCATGTCCTTTCAAATCTGCAAGGCAAAAGATTTTTGGGCTGGGATATTCACTGATTATCTTTGTTTACGAAAAGACAGACAACAGTACCATCCGAACTGCAACGCTGAATATTTTGCATACAATTTACGTTAGTGCCGAAAGAACAGCAGATTTTCAAATGACCCGTGGAATTCGCTATATTTTAGATAACGAAGGCAATAAAGATGATTTGCTTGCTTTCATGTTTGACAAAAATCTACCTGTTGACGAAATTGAAGCAGGTAACATTGCAGACGAAATACTGAGAAACCCACCCTTGCAAGGTTTTTTGACCATTTCTAATGCGTTGCAATGGCGACTTCAGTATGGAAGGGTCATTGAGCGTGCCGGACAACAGGAAGGTGTTATCGCAGTTTATAAATCTAACCAATGAGTTCTAACAATCGCAAAACCAAACTAGAATACGGCGATTTTCAGACACCGCCGGCATTAGCCGATATGGTATGTCGAAAATTAGTAGAACTTAATGTCAATCCTGGCACCATAATTGAGCCGACGTGCGGTATCGGTAATTTTATTCAAGCTGCTGCACGTTCGTTTCCATCCGCCGCCAAAATTATCGGGGTTGAAATAAATCAAAATTACTTAAAAGAAGTCAGACTAAATAAGCAATTATTTCAGGATGAGAGATGCGATATTTGGCACGGAGATTTCTTTGATTTTGATTGGAAATCATTAGTCGATCGATGTAGCACTCGACTGCTTGTACTCGGCAACTTTCCGTGGGTGACCAACTCGCAACAAGGAACTATTGGTAGCGAAAATTTACCTAAAAAAAACAATTTTCAAAATCACAGTGGCTTAGATGCTCTCACAGGTAAGAGTAACTTCGATATCTCAGAATGGATGCTGATTCAGGCGGTGCAATGGCTGCAAAAGCGCGATGCCGATCTAGCGATGCTTTGCAAGACTTCGACTGCTAGAAAGTTATTGAATTACCTTCACTCTCAAAAACTCAATCTCGCTGACTGTGCAACTTACAAAATAGATGCTAAAAAATATTTTGATGCAAATGTTGATGCTTGTTTGTTAGTCTGCAAATTTGATGCTCATTCGCGAAACTACTTCTGCGATGTATTTAGCAGTTTAGAAACTTCAGACTGTCACCGAATTGGATATCACAACAATCTCTTGGTTAAGGATATAAATTCTTTCAGTAAATTGAGTAATTTATATGCTGTGAATTCAGGGACAAAATGGCGATCTGGTGTAAAGCACGACTGTTCTAACGTGATGGAGTTTCGCAAAATAGACAATTATTTTGTAAATACATTCGGAGAAGTTGTCGATATTGAGGACACTTATCTGTTTCCGCTAATCAAAGGCTCTGGTGTTGCTCAAAATCGAATTAATGCTACCGATCGATATATGCTCATTACTCAAAAATTTATCGGGGAGTCAACTGAAAATATCAAAAAAATAGCTCCTAAAACCGGGCGCTATCTGGAGGATTGCGGGCAATATTTAGATAATCGAAAAAGCAAAATTTATCAAAACAACCCTCGATTTTCGATTTTTGGAGTTGGCGATTATACCTTCAAACTTTGGAAAATTGCGATTTGCGGGCTTTATAAAAAACTGGATTTTAGGTTGATCGGTGAAATAGCTGAGAAACCTGTGGTTTTTGATGATACTGTTTACTTTCTCGGCTTTGACGACGAGGGAGTTGCGCGTCAAACTTTTGAGCTTTTGAATTCACCGGCAGCGATTAACTTTTATTCAGCGATCGTATTTTGGGATGAAAAGCGCCCGATTAAATCCAGTATTTTAAATTGTCTGAATCTGGCACTACTGGCAGATTGGGAGTTTGTAACCGCAGATGCACGCAGATAAACGCAGATGGATAGAGATATAATTTATATTATCAGTAATTCTGAAAACCTATAACTCTAACTTTACCCAAGCTCGTAAACTTCGAGGAATTTGTGGAGTGGCTGCCTGAAAATTCGGCAGTAAGCTGATTATAACTCACATTTTTCAGCATTTGCATGAACAGGCAAGATGCCTGTTCCAGAAGAGATCAATTTTCTTGTGGGGTGGGCCGAAGAACCCGGCCCCAAAAAGATTTATCTCTCGCCCTTTTACACCTTAAACTTCTCCACAATTCGTCTCATCGCTTCCTCCACATTCTCCCGACTATTAAACGCCGAAATGCGGAAATAACCCTCACCCGCGGCACCAAAACCAGAACCCGGAGTTCCCACCACATTGCAAGTTTCCAGCAACTTCTGAAAGAAATCCCAACTCGACAAACCGTCAGGCGTTTTCACCCACACATAAGGTGCATTTTCCCCACCAAAAACCTCTATTCCCGCTGCTGTCAATTTCTCGCGAATAATCGCAGCATTTTCCATGTAAAAATTGACTAAAGCCTGAATTTGTGCCTTGCCAGCCTCCGAATAAACCGCCTCAGCACCGCGCTGCACGATGTAAGAAACACCGTTAAACTTAGTAGATTGGCGGCGGTTCCACAATTTCCAAATTTCGACATCGGAACCATCTGCTGCTTTTCCAGTCAAAGTCTTCGGTACAACTGTTAACGCGCAGCGAGTACCCGTAAAACCAGCATTTTTGGAAAAAGAACGAAATTCGATCGCACAATCCCGCGCCCCTTCAATTTCGTAGATAGAATGCGGTAAACTCGGATCGGTAATATAGGCTTCGTAGGCCGCATCGAAGAAAATAATCGAACCGTTAGCTTTAGCATAATTTACCCAAGCTTGCAAGTGTTCCTTAGTTGCAGTTGCCCCCGTCGGGTTATTCGGAAAACACAAGTAAATTAAATCGACTTTTTTGTCGGTGGGAATTTCCGCAGTAAAATTGTTTTCCGCTGTAATTGGCAGGTAAACTAAGCCGCCGTATTCGCCATTTTCGTTCGCATCTCCCGTGTGGCCAGCCATCACGTTAGTGTCTACATACACCGGATAAACTGGATCGGTAACTGCGATCGTGTTATTGTTGCCAAAGATATCGAGAATATTGCCACAATCGCACTTAGAACCATCAGAAATAAAGATTTCCGAAGCATCAACATCGCATCCCCGCGACTTGAAATCGTGCTCGGCAATTTTCTCCCGCAGCCACTCATAACCTTGTTCCGGGCCGTATCCTTTAAAGGTATCCCGCGAGCCCATGTCTTCCACCGCCTTCACCATCGCCTCCCGACAAGCAGCCGGTAGTGGTTCCGTTACGTCGCCAATCCCCAGCCGGATGATGGGCGCTTGGGGATTCGCCTCTGCATAGGCTTTCACCCTGCGCCCAATTTCGGGAAACAGGTAGCCAGCTTTGAGTTTGAGGTAGTTGTCGTTGATAGTTGCCATAGTTCGATCGCTACAGAATGTCGTAGAATAGCTTACTCTCTATCGAAGGAAGAAGGAAGAAGCAAGAAGGAAGAAGCAAGAAGCCTTTAGTTATCTACGAGAGAAGGAAGAAGGCAACCCCCGCCCCAAGGTGGGAAAGCAGTTGGGTGTTTTTACTTAGTCGATCGACAAATACAGGGCATTGACCAAAAAATCAAACTATCTTGTATAATCAAAATAGTGTGCAGCGCAGAAACAATTATGGACGAGATCGAGTACGCCAAACTCTATCAAGAACTGGCGGCAATTCTGGATGAGTTTAATTTGGGTTGGGTAGTTCAACAAGTAGCCGATACTGTAGAGATAGGCAAAGTAATTGAAGAGCGATCGCTCAAAAGAAAAACACCTCTGCTCAAGATAGAAGATTATACCGCAAAAGAACAACTTTTGCTGTTAATTAATGCTGTCGAACAAGCGACGGTTAACACTTCCGAAATGGAAGACGAAATTGCTTATTTCTTGAAAGTAGAATCAGAAACCTCTCCCCTCGGCACAAAAATTACCTTTGCCAATTCAGGTGCCGAAACTGCCAAAACAATCGAGTTTACCTCCAGCGTCACAGCCCCCCGTCACAAACAGGCGATCGCCCTCAAGCACTTGCTCGAAAAACTGCCTTCCGGGCCGAGCAACTACGCCATCAATTCCGAAATAAAAAGCAAATTAAAAAGCTCGATCGATCCCGATTTTAACACAGCGGCAGAACAAGCCAGAATTTTTGACACTTACCTCTTCACTATTCTGCTAAAAGCAGTTGCTAATGAAGGCGGGACTATTTATTACAACAATGTTTTAGACGACGAAACACCGAAATATTTAACATTTAGAAAAACGGCGGGGAAAATCCACGGAAGTGCACATCCCTATACTCATGCTGTTGTGGAATTTCCCGACAAACCAGCCCTGGAAGTTCACCTAGGAGTAAAAGTCCAAGGTAGAGCCGGAGTTCTGCACAACTGCAACGTTTTAATTTTGTACCAAAAAGAAGCAAATATCTGCCGCTTGCTCAACCGCGAACCCCGACACTCGCAGGTAATTTTAGCAGTAAACTCTCAGCACAGCACCTCAGAACTTAAACTAGAAATGGCTGGTGCTTTTATCGGCTTAGCGTCAGACATTCGCTACGAAGGCGGCAGCTATTTCATTTCTAACAGTTACTCCCAACCCGTAGCAAAACTGCTAACTACCGCTCGCAAAAAATGGGAACTAAACATTTTTCCGAGAGCCACAAACGATGTCCATCGACTGATGTACTCGTTTCAAACTATCTTTAAAGACTTTAAGGCCAGAAACTAACATCAGGGAATTGGGAATTGGGCATGGGGCATGGGGCATGGGGCATCGGGCCTTGGGGATAGTTAGTGTAGGACTTCGCGTAAATACGAAATAAACCGGGTTTTTCACCAGTATTAAAGGCAAAAATGCACTATTTAGTAAAAAAACGGTTTCCGTATCTAGGACTATAGTGATTAGTGGTTAGTGGTTACTGGTTAGTAGTTTTTCTAATAACAAATAAAAAACAACAAATTACCAATGCCCTGTTTGGCCCATGCCCCATCCCCCATGCCCCATCCCCCATGCCGCATCCCCAATATAATTTATGATGTTGCGAGCACCCGAACCTTACGAATAATGTTTAAGAAAGATAAATCTTCCCTGCTGTTTACGATCGGAGCCGCCACACTTCTGATCGGTTTAGGCTTTGTCACCTACTACCTCGTCATTTCCCGTGGGCCCGCCAAAGATTTGCCGCCGGGGGCAACGGTTGTCCCCCAAGATACGATGATGGCCCTATCCATCACCACCGATGAAGCGCAGTGGAATAGACTGCGAGAGTTTGGCACGCCGGAGTCAAAAGCTTCGTTTGAGAGGTTTTTAACTGAAATGCGCGATCGCCTCCTCACCAGCAACGGCTACGCCTACCAGCAAGACATTCAACCCTGGGTGGGTAACACAGCAATGGTAGCCTTTCTCCGCAACAAAATAGCTATACCAGCCCCCTCGCCCGCACCCAATGCGCCCCCGTCTCCGCCAATTCAACAGTCAGTGGCAATTATCCTGCCAATTGCCAACCCGGTCAAAGCCAAAGAATTATTAGCAAAACCCAGGCCTCTGAGCCAAGGAAAAATAGTTGAGCGTAATTATAAAGGCGTGCAAGTCACAGAAACTCAAGGCGTACCCGATCGCAATTTTTCAGTCGCGGTACTCGGCACAAACTATCTAGCAGTCACCACAGATCCTAGCGCTACAGACAGAATAATCGACACCTACAAAGGCGAACCTTCGCTAGCCAAAACCCCAGGCTATGCAGACGCCATAGACAAAATAAAAAGTCCGGGTGCCTTCGGTCAAATCTACGTCAATATGCCCGTTGCCGCCGCCTATGCCGCCGCCAACTCAGCCCGTGAAATTTCGCCCGAAAGCCTGGAAAAACTGCAACAAAATCAAGGATTTGCCACCACAGCGACGCTGGATGTAGAAGGAATTGCCTTCAAATCTGTCTCTTGGCTAAAACCCGATTCTACCAGGAGGATAGCAGTAGAAAACAATGCTCTAAAAATGGTTAACCGCCTGCCCAGCAATACAATAATGATGGTATCCGGTGGCAACTTGCAGCGTTTGTGGCAAGACTACGTATTAGGAGCCGATGCCAACCCGATTTCCCCGATTAATCCCCAAGTTTTACGCACAGGTTTAAAATCCACTACCGGCCTGGATTTAGATAAAGACTTGATGAACTGGATGGCGGGAGAATTTTCTCTATCATTAATACCAGCCCCCGCCCAGAATCCCAGAGACAAATTTGCTGCCGGATTTGTATTTATGGTGGAAACAAACAACCAGGGCGCTGCCAACAAATCTCTGAAACAGCTTGATGAAACGATGAAAACTAAAGGGTTTAGAGTGGAGGAAATTCAAGTCGGCGGCAAATCGGCGATTAAATGGACATCGCCGTTTGGAGGGATTACGGTAACTCGCGGCTGGATGAACGATGTAGCGTTTATGACAGTAGGAGCTCCAGTGGTTGATGCGATCGTGCCGGAACCGAAAAGTCCGCTTTTAAGCAGCGAACTGTTCCAGAAAACAGTCCGATCGGAACTTAAACCCCACAACGGCAATTTCTTCATTGACACCGAGAGTGCGTTTAACCCGAAAAACCTAGCTTTGCCGGAGTTTCCTCCCAGCCAAAAAATGTGGATTGACGCCACGCGGTCGATCGGCGTTACAGCGGCCGTCATTGGCGATCGTACCACCCGTTATGACGCTTTTGTCGGTCTCAAAAAATCCACCCAATCCAGTCCTTCTGCAAAGCCTTCACCGCGCCCTGCTTCACCGCGCCCTGCTTCACCCAGTCCCTCGCCCACTGTCCAAACTTCACCCAATTAACTCTTAAATCCTTCCACAAATCCGCCTGCACACCCCCTTAAACACCCACAGGGCGATCGATTAAAACCCAAAAGCAGGCGATCGCAATCGGCAATAGTGGAGTTGATTATAAGAGGGAAATTGAGCCGGATTTAAGTAGTTTTCCTTCACAAAACCTCACACAAAAAAACCAAAAAACCCGGTTTTTTATTTAAATAAACCGGGTTTTTGAACACCCTAACAATTTGACTTATATCATGTCCGGTCGATTACCCTGATTCCTGTAGGGGCGGGTTCACCAATAATATTTGCCAAAAAGGGACAATCTCACAAACCCGCCCCGGCAATTGTATTATGGGCGATCGATCGGACATGATATTACTGAAGAAGAATTCAGAATTAAACAGCCAGAATCCAGAAGGGATTCTGTGCGACAGGATGGAGAATCGAGGTTTCAAGCCCCCGATTTTAATCGTGGATCACAAAAAATTCTTTCCGTGACCGTTAACCATCACTTCAGGCATGGGGTATTGGGAATTCAGAATTCTGTCTTCTGACAATCAAGCATCCACGATACAAGCCCCCGGATTCATTCCTTCGCAGACTCAGGACCGGTGAAATAAAAAACCTGTATCCGATGAAACTTGCCCCCCGAATTTATCCGTGGGGTAAATGCTTAAATCTAAAATCTAAAATCTAAAATCTAAAATCCCTTGACTCCTTCTCATTTCTTCTTTCCCTAATTTTAAGTTTCGGCAAGTGTCGAGTATTTTTTGTTTTCTATAAAATATTTGGGGATGTTTCCGGGTCAGTATTGGACGCAGAAACCTAGTTTTTGAACCCCTATACTTCCTTCAGACTATGAATAATAGTTAAAAAAACGGGTTTATAGGCGTCGGAGAGCCTCTAGAAAGGCCGTTTTTGTTATGTTTTATTAATATGTCATGGGGAAGATACAGAGCCTAGGCATTTCGAGTTATATTTAGATTGTGGAAAAGATACGCTGAGAAAATTGCCAAAGCAAAGGCCATTTCTACCCATTGACTCCTGAATGCACTTGCAGTCAGAAACCCGGTTGCTTCATAAAGATAGCGTCTTCAACCGTTCCGAAAAACCTATGCAGATATTGGCCTTCCTAGTCAGCACCTGTACAACATCGGAACGTGCAGTCAAGCGTCTTAACTGACTACGTTCATCTGGTCATAACACCGTGATGTAAACGCCAGCATTATGCACTGTCGAAGGCGATTAATGAACGAGTGAACAGGTTTATAGCCAAGCGTGTCGCTTTCCTAACAAGGGAACGTGAACATTTACCAGGCAAACCTTACTTAGCAATAAGACTGACAGAATAGCTCAAAAATACCACCTCTGAAAATGAGGGGTAGATTTCCAATCTTCTACGAAATTGACCAGACACAGCACAGATGTGCAAATCTTTAGTGACACAGCCGTCAACCAAGTTTTTTCTACAAAGCCGGTTTCTTTATTTAATTTCTGTGATTTATAGCGGTTCTCAAGCGTAGTGAGGTATGGGTTAGTCCTATGCCCTATGCCCTATGCCCTATGCCCTATGCCCTCTGTCCTATGAGCACCTCATGTTACTGAGAAAGACTATATATATTTTACCCATTAAAAACCTATGAAAACCATCAAAAATATTCAAAAAACGTCGAAATTCCTCTCAAAAGTAAGAATAAGCAAACTGACACTTGCTCTGCAAATAGTCTTAATAAATCTTTACTTTGTGCAAGCCAAAGCAGAAGGTCAAACAATTGTTCCAGCGGCGAACGCAACAGGCACTACCGTCACTCCCGCAGCCCAAAACGGAACTCCTGGGCAGCCAACTCGCTTCGATATTCAAGGCGGACAATTATCGAGCGATCGACAAAATCTTTTCCACAGCTTTAAAGAATTCGGCTTGTCGGAAAATCAGATTGCCAACTTTATATCAAACCCCAACATTCGCAACATTTTAGCGGGCATAGGCGGCGGCAACCCGTCGATTATTAACGGCTTAATTCAAGTAACCGGCGGCAATTCTAACTTGTTTCTGATGAATCCATCCGGCATCATATTTGGCAACAGTGCCAGCTTAAACGTGCCGGCTTCTTTCACAGCAACCACCGCCACCGCTATTGGATTTGGTTCAAACTCGTTTAACGCTGTCGGTAGTAGCACCTACACATCTCTGACAGGCGCGCCCAATTCCTTTGCTTTTGGGGCCGATCGAGCAGGGGCAATTATCAGCACGGCAGACTTAGCCGTCAAGTCAGGGCAGAACTTAACCTTGCTCGGCGGCACCGTTGTCAGCACCGGCAGCGTTTCTGCCCCAGGCGGTCAAATTACCGTAGCATCAGTTTTGGGGACAAATTTAGTGCAGATCCGCCAGCGAGGCAATTTGCTGAGTTTGGAAATCGAGCCGCCCTCAGCGACTAGCACCACAGAAACATCCAGCACAGCTTCGACATTCTCGATCGCAACCTTGCCCGAACTGCTCACAGGCATCGGTGAAACGAACGCTACAGGCCTCAGCGTCAATGCCAGCGGTGAAGTGGTACTCACGGCGTCTAACCGAGCAGTAGCTGCGGGGGACGTTGCAGTAAAAGATGCAAACGCTGGGGCGATCGAAATTCAAGCAGCCAACACCATTGCAGCCAGCGGAAACCTGACAAGTTCCCAAGGCGGCCCCATCGCCCTAGAAGCTGGTGGCGACATTAGGACTGCGGATCTCGACTCCCACTCCGACACCACCGCAGGCGGCAACATCACCGTCACCAGCCGTACAGGAAAAGTAGAAACAGGCAATATCAACGCAGGATCGATCGACAAAACGAGCAACGCCGGAGACGTTAGTATTGCAGCACCCTCAAGCAGCATTCAAACAGGGTTCATAGACGCCAACTCCGAGGAAAAACAAGGCGGCGCAGTCACCCTCAACGCGCGCAACGACATACAAGTAACCCATATCAACACCGAAGGCCGAACGGGCGGAGGAGAGATTTACATTACAGCCGGCGATAATTTCCGAGCGACAGGCACTTTCACAAACGATAACAACTGCTTGTCGCAACCTTGCAGCATTTCCGCATCCACTACTGGTAGCGCTAATGGTGGAAATATCACCATTGGCTACGGTGGTGGCGAAGCCTCGAACACTCCTTTCAGCGTCGGGCCCGACTATAACAAACTCAACGGTACTGCTGGCAGCATTGCCACTGGGGGTCCAAAGAAGGAAAATGTTATTACACAGGGAAGTTATTTCAGCCCCGATCCTCAGATAGTACAGCCGACCCAAATTAACATTACGGCTTCTTCAGTATCGCCAGCACCCGCACCGACACCAGCAGCGACACCGACACCAGCACCAGCAGCGACACCAACACCAGCACCCGCAGCGACACCAACACCAGCACCCGCAGCGACACCAACCCCAGCACCTGCAGCGACACCAACACCAGCGCCGACACCAGCACCCACACCAGCGCCGACACCAGCACCGACCCCAGCGCCGGCCCCAGCGCCGACACCCGCGCCGACACCCGCACCGACACCCGCACCGACACCAGCACCAACACCAGCACCAACACCAGCACCAACACCAGCACCAACACCCGCACCAACACCAGCACCAACACCCGCACCGACACCAGCACCTGCACCAGCACCTGCACCAGCACCTGCACCCGCACCTGCACCCGCACCTTTACAAACACTAACGCCTGCACCCGCCCCGGCACCCGCCCCGGCACCGGCACCAGCACCAGCACCAGCACCAACACCAGCACCAGCACCCGCACCCGCACCAGCGCCAGCACCCGCACCCGCCCCGGCACCCGCCCCGGCACCAGCCCCGGCACCAGCCCCGGCACCGGCACCAGCACCCGCACCCGCACCCGCACCTTTACAAACACCAGCCCCGGCACCAGCCCCGGCACCAGCACCAGCACCCGCACCCGCACCAGCCCCGGCACCAGCACCAGCACCAGCACCAGCGCCAGCACCAGCGCCCGCACCAGCGCCAGCACCAGCACCAGCACCAGCACCAGCACCAGCGCCCGCACCAGCGCCAGCACCAGCACCAGCGTCGGTACCAGCGTCGGTACCGAATGTT
>NZ_JAUBOX010000041.1:0-32665 GCF_036700445.1 Microcoleus sp. T3_B1 | reverse complement strand
TTGCCGATCGCACCCACAATTACTCCCACTCCAGCGCCGGTACCCAATGTTTTGCCGATCGCACCCACAATTACTCCCACTCCAGCGCCGGTACCCAATGTTTTGCCGATCGCACCCACAATTACTCCAAATCCAGCGCCGGTACCCAATGTTTTGCCGATCGCACCCACAATTACTCCCAATCCAGTGGTTGCGCCTGCTGCTGCGCCGATAAATCTCGCACCGATACCGGAACTCGCAGCCAACCAGCCGCCTAGCACAAATCCTTTATTTTCGCCCAGCTTGCAAGAGCAAAACCAGATATCTAATTCCTTGCAACAGCGCAATTCACCTCCCGCGTCTGCGAATCTTGACGCTTCCAAGTTGCCACCTAACCTCGGCGCTGTTATTTTTCCCGTGGAGGAGAGATTTACCAGCGAGTTTGTCGATTACCTAAATTTGCCATCAACAACTGCGCTCGCCACCCTAGAAGATGCCCAAATTACCCTTCGCAGTGTCCAACAAGCCACAGGCATCAAACCAGCTCTCATTTATATCAGCTTTGTACCCAGGGGTTCTACAGTCGATCGGCCTTACAGCAGTTCCCCCATCTTGCGCGTAGAACAGCAAATTCAAGCCTCTGACGAACTGGAAATGATGGTGATCGCCCCGGAAGGCGTACCCGTTCGCCAGCGCATCTCTGGAACCTCTCGCGCCCAGGTAATGCAAGCTATGGAGAGATTTCGGGCTGAACTGACTAATCCGGTAAAGCGCAACACAAAAAGTTATTTGCCCTTGGCTCAGCAGCTCTACAAGTGGATAGTAGCGCCGCTCGAAGCAGAGTTGCAAGCCAAAGGCATTGAGAATTTATCTTTTATCTCAGATATGGGGTTGCGATCGATACCGATGAGCGCCCTGCACGACGGCAAAGGCTTTCTGGTAGAGCGTTACAGTGTTGGATCGATGCCAAGTCTGAGTTTGACGGATACCAGCGCCACCAATTTTAAAAATACCCAAGTTCTGGCAATGGGGGCGTCGCAATTTCCAGAGATGAGTCCTTTGCCTGCGGTGGAACTAGAAGTATCGACAATCACGCCGCAGCAGTGGCCGGGCAAGTCTTTCTTGAACGAAGCTTTCACCCTGGCTAATTTGAAATCGCAGCGCCAGCAGTATCCTTTTGGGATGATTCACTTGGCTACCCACGCCGAATTTCGAGCTGGAGAGCCCAGCCAATCCTTTATTCAGTTGTGGGATACTAAATTGCGTTTGGATCAGTTGCGGCAAATGAATTGGCACAGCCCGCAAGTTGAAATGTTAGTTTTGAGTGCTTGCAAGACTGCTGTGGGCGATCGAGAGGCCGAGTTGGGCTTTGGCGGGTTAGCCGTGCAAGCCGGGGTTAAATCGGCTATGGCGACTCTTTGGTATGTCAGCGACGAGGGCAGTTTGGGGTTGATGACGGAGTTTTACGGGCAGTTAAAAACTGCTCCGATTAAAACAGAAGCACTGCGGCAAGCGCAATTAGCGATGTTGCGGGGAGAAGTGCGAATTGAAGGGGGGATGCTGCACACTTCTGTTGGCAATCTGCCGTTACCCCCGGAATTGGCAAACACGACGACTCAGAATTTCTCTCATCCTTATTATTGGTCTGCTTTTAGAATGATTGGCAATCCTTGGTAATAAGGTTTGTTTTAGTCGATCGATTGTTGGCTAATTGTGCGAGATTTCGATCAGCGGGGTTGGGGAATATGGGTATAATCGATCGCAATTTAGAGTGCTCCTTCGGCGTGTGTGCGATCGTTTCAGACCTGGATTCAGCAACGCCCGCTGATAATCTAATTGAAGACCTGCAAAAATATGAAGAGCCTGTTTGTAACTTTATTTAAATAAAGAAAGTGCGATCGCCTCTTGACAGGTTATAGTATTATACCTAGAGTCATAATTAAACAGTGCTGCTGTCAGCCCTCTATGACTTGCGACTCAAATATGTTAACTAGAATACATATTCACTATCAACACCAGTATTTAACACATGAGTAAACAATTATACAAAGTTTTTGACGAAGTAGAATTCAAAGCTCAACAGCTTGCTAAATCCTGGAATAATTTTTCTACAGAAATTTCCGAACATTTACCAGATACATATCAGCCTGAAATACAAAAACTTTCTCGTAAATTAGACGAGGCTTTAAGCACTCTGGTTGATCAACTTCGTAATCCGACTCTGACTCTGGCGACTACAGGAACCACCAGTAGCGGGAAAAGCACTTTGGTAAATTTGTTATGTGGAGCCGAAATTGTCCCCGTAGCCGTAAGTGAAATGAGCGCAGGGGCAGTCACTATCGAATATAGCAAGGAAAAGTCTCTAATAATCCATGAAACACCAGGAGCATTGTGGGAATGTGGAGAGTGGAGAGGTATCAGAGACGAAAAAATTTATCAGCGCTTATACCAAGTAATGATAAGTTATATCGAAAACAGAGAAAAACAACCGAATTTAGCTTGCCCACAATCTACAATATTTTACCCTTTCAGGCTTGTCAAAGAGTCTCAACTGGAACTACCACAAGGAACAAGGGTAAAAATTCTTGATTTACCTGGTTTGGCCTATGTGGGCGATCGAGGTAACGCAGATGTTATTAAACAGTGCCGAGAGGCCTTGTGCATAGTCACATACAATAGTGCAGAAACCGATGCACATAAAGTAAAAAGTTTACTGCAAGAAGTTGTACAGCAGGTAAAAGATTTAGGGGGTTCCCCTGCACGTATGCTCTTTACTCTGAATCGGATTGACGTTTTTCGAGCCGATAGAAATTGGCCTGACACAGAAAATCGCTTTTTTGAAAATGCTATCTGCAGTATTAAAAGTGAATTGACTGACCAATTAAAAGAATATACAGAAGATATTGAGAAGTTGCAGGTTGTCAAACTTAGTACATGGCCAGCTTTACTGGCTCTTCAGATCCAAAATTATGATGAGATATTCAGTGTTGATGCGTGTAAAAAAGCGGATAACAATTTCAATGGATTAATTGATGAAGATATATTAGAAGACCTGCCACGTAACGTACAAAAATGGTCTAGACACGACCGAAACCGAGTTGCTGAAGCATTATGGAAAAAATCTTATGCAGAAGAGTTTCAGCAGCACTTAAAGGAACATATTACTCAACACTTCCCACAGTTAGTAATACCGCAAGCTATAGAACGTTTTAATGTAGCTGCTGGAAATGCTGTAGCAGAGTGGGCCGTACAAACAACCACGGCCATTCTTAGCAGTTCAGAAGAACACTACCAACAGGAATGCGAAAATATCTCACGAATTAGATTATTAATTGAGCGTTTCTTACAAAGAAGCGATACAAACTTAAGAGATCCCTTTGAAAGAATAGATACAAAGATTAAACAAGTTATAGCAGAACAGTCAGAAGATGATCCTGTCCTATATCTTGAATCAACAATTTTAGAACTTAAGAATGTAGAACCTTATAATCTATTAGGAGAAAAATTATATCCTCTTTATGGATGGAGACGGGAATTAGGTCAAGGAATTAAACAAGTATTAGAAGCAGTAGCAAAGTCTTTAGAAACTGGAAAGGTAGACTTAGACAGTACAAATTTAAAAAAAGCAAATCTTTTAAATGTCAATTTGCTAGGAAGAAACTTAAACAGACTTGTAAACTTAGGCTATACTGCTTCTGTAGCTAAAGAAGGTAAAATAATGGAAGCAAAAACTGATTCTGAGAAGAATCAACTTAAACAAATAAATGAAGAATTAAATGAACTAGCTATTCATTTGAATATTGTAATGGAGGATGTGTTAAAGCAAATTTCTAACCAAGAATTAAATAGAATGTATCAGGCAGTAGTAGAACTTTTCAATTGCCACTTATCTTATATTGAAGAAGGTGCAAATGATATTGCACCTAATATAGCCATAAAATTCCCTGAATCTAAATTTAGTAAAGTTGATAGTCAGCTTACATTTAATTTTCGTTTTGAAGCAGGTTTTCCTATTAACAAAGGAACGTGGCAAAAATCCGTACAGGTTGCCAGAGAGGAAAGAATTTGGTATACATTATGGATAGCAAAAAAAACTGTTTATGACACGAAATATGAAACACGCTCTAGTGATAATGCCGAAATACCTAGTGTGGAAAATTTACTAACAGGTTGGATTATTCAGTCGAAAAAGGGAGAAGCAGAAATAGTAAACAAAATTGCAACTTGGCTACTAGAACAAATTGATTGTTTAAAAAAAAATGTAGATAAAATTCAGAATGATATTATTGACCGTTATCAAACCAGACTTGATAAAGCTAACCAAGAAATTACTCTAGATTATGAAAAGCAAAAAAATGTTTGGCAACCTATTCAACAAAAAGCTCAAAACCTTGCAGAAGAATTTTCTAGCTTAGAAAAAGTTTTAAAAGAGGAGCATTAAAATCTAGTGGCAACCGAAAATCCTAAAAGCCTATATGATCAAGTTTGTAATAACATATATCCTCAAATACAAGGGATTGAAAGAGGTCTTTTATATGAGACTATTCAGATGATACTTGGTGAAGAACAATCACTAGAACAAGAAAAAACAAGAAAAATATGTGATTATTTTGGGATAAAACCTCATGCTAATAAAGATGAAGACCATAAAATTATTGATGACTTGTTGGATGCAATTTTAAGAAATATTCCAATATTAAAACGACCTGCAAAACTGGTAAAAAATTTTCAAGGAGGAAATATGGAGTGGATTTTTGTAGCAGCAGCTTTTACATTCGTTGGATTGTTTTTTTATAAGCAAACTCTTGATAAAAAGGAACAGGATAAAATAAAATCGGCGGTTCAAGAAATAAAAGAGCAACCCATTTTTTCACCTCCAATTCCTGCTGATTTATGTCTTGTTATTCCAGCATCTATAGCAAGCAATTTCATAAACCGTTCAAATTTAAAAGTTGATGAGCTAACATACCTCATAGATAATGCCTCTTACTTTTTATGTACTACTGTTAAAGTTGCTGACTCAAATGAGCAATATTTAAAAATAACAGGTGAGTCTATTCAACTTGATAGTAGAAGAGAAGTTTATCTCAGAATCAATATTAATGATGGTCGAAACCTGATTGATAAAAAGATTCCTTACTATTTAAAGACGAATCTACCACTTCAAGCTCAGTGTATTGTTAAACAATTAGCTTGTCTTGAAAATTTATCTGGATTAGAAAAATTTAACCGCATTTAAGGAGTATCTACAAAATGGATTGGAAAACAGCATCTTCTTACTATGAAACCCGTCTTACCGACGCTTTAAACATCCAAAGACACGCGGTTAATTTAGCTAACTTACCACAAGCAGAAGTTCCAGAAAAATTAAAACAAATCCTATTACAAGAAGCACAACCCGCACGCCGCCAACTTGAAAGACTCAAAAAACGCGAGTTTCGCATCGCTGTTGTCGGGTTAGAGAAAGCAGGAAAAAGCACCTTTATTAATGCTTGGTTGCAATGTGATTTACTTCCAGCAAAGGGAGGAAGATGCACATTTACCACAACACAAATTTATTCAGTTGAAAACGAGTCTGAACAAAGGCTGGAAGTACAAGCGAGAACCGAAGAAGAGTTTATCAACTTACTCAAGGAGCTGGAGAAACTAGGGGCGAAAGAAGACCTAAATACTATACGAACAAACGAAATAACCTTACAACAGGTAAGAAGAGAAGGTAATCTGACTTTTCCCTTTACTAGACTCGAAGATATTAGAGAACCACTCAAGAAGTATGTAGCAGATGAAAAGTATGCTCACGCTGTTTTAGAGGCGAGACTTTATACTAACAAACTTGCTCAGGCTGAAGGGATTGTTTTTTATGATGTTCCGGGTTTAGATTCAGGTTTAGCAAAGCACGTTGATGAAGCACAAGCAATGCTCTCTGACTGTGATGCGGTGATATTGGTACAGCGGTTTACTAGCCTCCGAGAAAAGGAACTAGAAATAATCAAGTTTACCGAACTTGGCGATAAAAACGTCACCGTTGCTGATAAGCTTTTTGTATTTTTAAGTCGGATTGATTCATTAGGTAGTGCAGAGGCGCTTAAAACACATATTGAAGAAGCTTCTCAAGACTGGTTAAGGCGTGCAAAGCTTCCACCTGAACGCATTGTATATGGTTCAGCCGGAGCCTATCTAATTTTGAATGGTTTAGCAGGAGAACAGACTAAGTTAGAGATTGGGGATGCAAGTAATATCGAAGCTCAGTTGAAGAGACTGACTGGAATTACCGATGAAGAAACTCTGAATAAAAATGGTACTGGAATTCCCGAAATTAAGGAAAAAATATTTAACTATATCAACAGTGAGCGTGTCTCGATTTTAAAAAAAAGATGCGAAGCTTCTATCAATAAAATTTTCAGCAATTCTGAACAGATTTATATTACAGTCAGCAAAAAGTATCCCGAAAATCCTGAAGAAGCCAAGCTATTTGAAGAAAATAATCGGCGGGTTTTCTTTACCGAATGGTGGAATAAAAAATGGGAAACAATCAAAGCTGATTTACAAAAATACTATGAATATTCTGTTATAAACAAATCCTTAGATAGTTCTAATGCTAAGTCATTCACTCAAATAGAAAAATTTAGACAACGATATTTACAAATCGTTGACAATGAAATGCAGAAACTCAGGGAGGAAACATTTAAAAAGAAAGATACTATCTTTCTTGCTAACTCCAATCCAGAGTTTGACCGCATGAAAGCCAATTTTGCTTGGCGTGATGATTTGTACGGTGATATTAGTAAGCTTCTCTCTGCAATTGCTCATCAACTTGCTTTAGAACTTAAGGATGAAGCATTAAAATTAGTTGAATATATGACAAGTTTATTATGGGAAAGTAATCAAGTAAAACCCAGGCTCATTGAAAATTCAGAGGAATATTTTTTAGCAAAACTAGAGAATAGCTTAAGCGTATTATTTTTACGCTTTGCACGTCCAGTGGCTGAAGCGCTGATTCGCGGCCCAGTTAATAGTGATACTCGAAATAAAATAATCAAAAGTTTAGGGGTAGATATTGAAATTATTGATAACTACTATAGTGGGGAAGAAGCTGCATTTAGGGTTCTCAAAAAATATGTAAAATATGGTTCAGATTTACTATTTAATTCGGAGATTCGGCAACAAGTATTAGGAGTTACAGGAATAGCAACACAAATTGCTGGGGTAGCAGCGCAAATAGTGGGAGATTTTTCTAAGGACATAAAATCGCCACAAGAAGAAGCTGTAGTTTTTGAGGTAGGAAATGATATTAGTGCGTTTGAAGAATACTTAATTTATGCAATTTTCAGTGCGGCTGGTTTTGAGTCATACTGTATTCAAGAACTGAAGGGTTTAGTTGATAGTTTCCGAGACAAAGAAGGTACTTGGACTGGCGTTGCTCTCAATGAGTGGTTGCAGGGAAATCCACTTCTGTTTGCTGAAATACCTGATAACTTGAAGTCACAAGAATCGAATTTAGAAGTTAGCGAACGATTGAGGCAATTATCTATTGCTTTAAAAAGAAGTCGTTCGCCGGAGGTACTGTGAGGGACTGAAACTAAAGGAAAATAGACCTTTTGCAAAAGTCCTTTTAATGAAATTTTAGGACGGGCTCTCCGGCCCATCCCACAAAAATCATCTTTTCTTGTGGAATGGGCCGGAGAGCCCGTCTTAGCTATTTTTTGCAAGAGGTCTAATTTAACATATGTCTGTGGGTTCGATCGCCCAAAACATCTTCTACCATCATCAATCCGCTTCTAATCCGCCGGAATCATCCCCGATCGCACCCTGAACATCCTCTCAGCAACGGCGGATGCACCAAAAGAACCCCAAAACCCAGCAAGTAGAGGGGGAGTACGTTTGATGTGTTGGTGCGCGTAAATGGCGCGATCGCCCCCTCAAGTGCAATTCCTAACCTCGTTTCAATCTCCCTGCGGCAAATTCTCCAGCCAAACCTCTAAATCCTCGATCGACTGAAAATCTAACAATTCCTCTGCTAGAGTTTCAATTTGCTCGATCGACAAATCAGCAATTCTAGTCGTGATAGATTCCGGTAATGTTCCAACTCGCCGATTTAACAGACGGCGATTTAACTGACGTAAAATCAAGGCTCTTCCTTCTTGTTCGCGGCCTTGCACAATGCCTTGCACAATGCCTTGTTCAATGCCTTGTTCGATGCCTTCTTCCTTAGCTTCCCGATAAAACCGAGTTTCCTCAAGCGTAATCCCTAACATCGCCTCTGCCTCCCTTCGGTTCAAACTTGTAAACTTGTAAACCAGTATCGTCGTCAGCATCTCTATTATGGCGCGACTCGCTGCCTCAGATTCCTCACGCTGCGATCGCGCCAGCAACAATCGCGCCACTTCCGGCGTACTCGCTTCGTCGATCGTCGTCAAAGCCATCAGCGCCACCCCCAGCGGCAACTGTTCAATATCCCCCAACTCATCCAAATATACGCGATGCACCTGATTGCAGTTCAAGAGCGATCTATACGGATGCGTTTCTGATTGTTCAGTCGATCGAGTAGGATAAATTACCACCGCTTCCCAATCTGTAAATCGCTGACGGTTGCGATAAAAATACAAAAACGACTCACCAAACAATCGCTCATAAAGCAATTCATCCCGCTGAAACTGCACCTCACAGAAATATACAACTCCAGGCTCAGCATCCGGTGGCAAAAACACCCCATCAATTTCAAACTTCGGTTCCTTCACCGCCACGGAGTCAAATCGATACTGTTCCGCATTCGATGGTGACTCTTCCAATAGCTCAAACAGCAGCGTCGGAGCTTCTTGAAATAACTTGTAAAATATTGAATCTCGACGCATTAACCCAACATCTCCTCTAACCTATGCAACTGCTCGAACCCTCAGTCGATTTTAGATTTTAGATTTTAGATTTGACTCGCCTTGATAAATCTGGGAGGTTGAGCTTTACTCTAAAATTTGGGGAGTATCCACAACGATTGTCGGGGGCTTCCGTTTTTTTGCTGGTTGCAAAAACAGCAAATGGGTAATCAGCTCAATCAATTCTAAAGGATTCCAGATAGCCCCAGATCAAAAAACATCCTATATTTTCAGTCCTAGACGCACTCCCGACCAAGAAACGGGGTTTTTTACTTAATCTCTGGGTAAAAACGAAGGATTTTCCTAAAACCCGGTTTCTGGCCCCCCGTGCGTAAGTCCTAATTTTGTTAATCGGCGATCGAATTTCGCCCATCAGCATTCCGTGTTTCCTTACTTGGAACTCCTCCAACCTCAAGCCCTCAGCCAGAATCAACAAGTGTGACTTGACGGGGCTACACTCGTCTGGTGGGTCAATAGTAGCTTGTTTGATGCGTCCGCGCGATCGCCCACTCGCACCTCAACAACCGCCAATCACTCATAATTGCCACAAAAATTCAAAATCCCAAACCCAAAACTGCCCAACCCCAGTACGATCGATCTAGTTAGCAAAAATAAGTAAAAACACTAGCGGAGTAATTTTTATGGATCTGGTCGTACTCCAGAACTGGCTGGACAACATCTCCTTTGCCGTTTTGTTCTCCACAATGCTCATTTACTGGGTTGGCGCAGCATTCCCCGGCATTCCCTACCTGGGGGCCCTAGGAACCGCAGGAATGGGCGTCGCCAACCTATCCATCGCCGCTTTACTCGGTTCTCGATGGATAGAAGCCGGCTACTTCCCCTTAAGCAATCTCTACGAATCCCTATTTTTCCTAGTTTGGGGAATCACCGCCATCCACCTAGTCGCGGAAAACATGAGCCGTTCCCGCTTAGTAGGAGTAGCCACATCCCCCGTAGCAATGGCAATATCTGCCTTTGCAGCCCTGACTCTGCCCGCAACCATGCAATCTGCAGAGCCCCTAGTACCCGCCCTCAAATCAAACTGGCTGATGATGCACGTTAGTGTCATGATGCTCAGTTACTCAACTTTAATGGTAGGAGCCCTGCTGGCGATCGCCTTTTTAATCGTCACCCGCGGCCAAAAAATCGAACTCACCGGTAGTTCCTTCGGCACCAACAGCAACCGCAACGGCAACTACCGCCTCCAACGCCCTCAAAACCCCGAACCTCAAATTGCAGAAACCAGTGGCGACAGCGCCTTAGTTTTCAGCGAACCCTCTTTCAACTCCAACAATAACGGTTTAGGCACCACCGCAGTGCTCGAATTAGCCACCGTTCAAACCGCATCAACCGCGCCAACTCAAACCGCAGAACTTCTCTCGCCCCAGCGCTTGAATCTAGCAGAAACTCTTGATAACATTAGCTATCGCATCATCGGTTTAGGATTCCCCTTACTGACAGTTGGCATTATTGCGGGTGCGGTTTGGGCTAACGAAGCTTGGGGATCGTACTGGAGTTGGGACCCGAAAGAAACTTGGGCGCTAATTACTTGGTTGGTATTTGCTGCCTACCTGCACGCCCGCATTACTCGTGGCTGGCAGGGAAGACGCCCAGCAATTTTAGCTGCCACAGGTTTTGTGGTAGTTTGGATTTGCTATCTAGGCGTTAATCTGTTAGGCAAAGGTTTGCATTCCTACGGTTGGTTTTTCTAATTCCTAATCCACCAATCAGCCAAAGAAGAACAGGATAAGTCAAAGAATCGGGATTAATCTCATCTCCGGTTGTAGGGTGGGCAATTCCCACCTTACTCAACCAGCGAGATTCTAATAATTAACTCCCTCTTCCTTCTTATAACTTCGGTCTTCCTCACATCCGTTACATCCGTTACATCCGTTACATAATCCGTTGCCGAACTTCCTTCATTAAAATAAGGACAATTAATATGGACGAATCCCCAATATTTCCCCAAGAAGACGATGTTGTCTCTGCCCCTACCAGCGCTTTGATGTATCAATGTACATTCAAAGTCAGCGAATTTATGGCCATTATGCAGTCAAAATTGCTAGACGAAAAATTATTTTCAGACGGCCTGGATTGCGAGCTATTAAGTGCTGGCAAAGACTGGACTAAAGGAAAACTTAGAATGCGTCTGGAGTTTATTCCGCTCGAACCTGAAATCAAAGAGCAAAAAGCCCTTCCTGCCGCTGCCGAAAGATCGGACACAGTGCAAAACTACGCCGTAGCTAGCTCAAATCAAACCGATATAGATGAGCCATTAAATCAATGTGAATCTACAGAAATAAGTAATCATTTTCCTATTTCTAGGTATCCAGACCGCGACCCCCAAAGTATAGGAATGTGGAGCTAGGAAGGCAAAGACTGAGAGATTGGGAGAGGGGGGATAATCCCCCTTCTTGGCTCAAAATCTATCGGTTAAATCCCGTACACTGCTCGTTGTCTAACTTCCTTATTTTTGCTTAATGAAAAACTGCTCTCATGGCTGAATCTTCCAATTGGACGCACCTCCACGCTCAACTGCACAAGACGCTGCTGTACCGACAAATATTGCCATCAAATCAGCGATTGCTAGTAGCAGTATCGGGCGGACAAGATTCTCTGTGTTTAATTAAATTACTGCTAGATTTGCAGCCAAAATGGGGGTGGAACCTAGCGATTGTTCACTGCGATCATCGTTGGCGTTCTGACTCGGAAGCCTCGGCCAATCATGTAGAACAATTAGCTAAAAACTGGGGAATATCCTACTATTTGGAAACAGCCTCGGACATCCCCAAAACTGAAGCAGCGGCCAGACAGTGGCGATATCAAGCTTTAACCGAAATTGCGATCGCCCACAACTACCCCTACATTGTTACAGGCCACACAGCCAGCGATCGCGCCGAAACACTCCTCTACAACCTGATTCGCGGCAGTGGCGCCGATGGACTTTCTGCCCTCACCTGGACGCGACCCCTGCTCGATTTTCGATTGCCGATTTTCGATTTTCGAGTGGGGAATTCCGGCGAAAATTCCAACTCCCAAATATCTGCCGATTTTAGATTGGAAAATCAGGATGAAAATTCCCAATCGAAAATCCCAAATCTAAAATCTAAAATCTATTTAGTTCGTCCCTTGCTCGAAATAACTCGATCGCAAACAGGTCAATTTTGTCAAGAGCAAAAACTACCCATTTGGGAAGATTCCACAAATCAAGACTTGCAATATAGTCGCAACCGGATTCGATCGGAATTATTGCCTTATTTGGAAACTCATTTCAACCCAAAAGCCCAACAAGCCCTAGCTCAAACAGCCGAACTCCTCCGCGCCGACGTAGAATATCTGGAACTTGCAGCCAGCGACTTGCTACAGCGAGCAATGTCTCCAATTGCAGACAGCCCCCAGGTGAATTTTCAACTTCCCGTCAAGTTAAATCGCCCGATTTTGCGGGAAGCACCCCTGGCCTTGCAGCGACGGGCAATGCGGCAACTACTGCAACAAATATTGCCCTCGGCGCCCAGTTTTGAAAGCGTAGAAAAACTAACCAGCTTAATCGTAGCGCCCAACCGATCGCAAACCGATCCATTTCCTGGAGGAGCGATCGGTCGAGTCGAACACCCTTCGATAATTTTAGATATTAAATTTTAACCTGTGATCAAACCCGAAAGGACTTGCCGCAACTCAGAAACTACCCGATCTTGCTCGTCTCCCGTCTCCTGCACCCGATCGAGTTCCCCCGCCGCTGCTTCGAGCTTTTGGCGTAGCGCAGTCAAATTGTCCTGCACCGGCTGCAACATTTCTTGATAAACATTCACCCTGCCCCAGAGTTGCGCCACTGCACCTTTCTGGTTGAACAAATTCTGCTCTAACTGCTTGAGTTCGTAGCGTTTCGCTTCACTTTCCCCATTTTGGCGGTTGACATTTGCCTCAGTTTGGGATATTGCTTCCCGCACCTGCTGAATTTCGTTTTGCAGTCTTTGCAATTCTTGGCTTTGCTGCTGCCGCTGAGTATTGAGCTGTGCCACAATCGGCCCCAAATCAATATTTCCTCGCTCTTGTTTTGGAGCATTAGCAGTACCCAGCCGCCGCCACAGCACCGCCTGATGCTGCTTTAAAACATCTTCCCGTTCCTGCAACCGGAGGCGCTGTCCCACCAGAGTTTCGTTTAACATCTGATAACTTTCGAGTTCATCTGCCATTTCATTTTCCAAAGCCATGCGATCGTACTCGGAAGCCGCTTGAATTTTCCCTTGCAGCTCCTCGATTGTCTCCCGCTGCAGAGTCAACTCCTCCTCTTGATCGTTAACAAACCGGAACACCTTTTCCAAATCCTGTTGCAGGTGTTGCACCAGCCCCTGTAACTCATCAACAGGCATCTTCTCCAAAGCTGACACATCTACTTTCTGCTCCGTACCCGCAGTACCCGAAGCAGATGCCAGCCTGGAAACTTGCTGGTAAAGATCCTCAACAGCCCGCACCTGCAAAGACACGGACTGAGCCTGATCCTGCTTAGCGCTGAGGGTACTTTGCTGCCCTTTAAGCTCCGCCCGAGCCCCGGCCAAAGCATCTTGAGATTGGTACCACTCTTGCCAGCGGTTTTGGAGGCTCTGATTTTGTCGATCGACCTCTTCTTGTTGCTGTTGAGCTATGCTCTGTTTTTGCTCCAACTGCTGCCAGTGCTGATCCAGAATTGCCTGCTGAGCGCCCACCGCACCAAAAGACTGATTCAGTTGTTCCCGCACCCCTTGGGCCGAAGCAATTGCCCCTCCCAACTTCTGCATCAACTCCTGAATCCTCTGCGTCTGCTGCTCATCAATTACTGCCCCCTGGGGAACCTCAGACTGCTGTTGGGCCACCCGTTGCTGCTCGCCCCGCAACTGTTCCCAAGCCGTCTCTATTTCCACGCGACTGCGATCGACTTCTTCTCGCAGTCGGTTAGCTTCATCTCGAGTATTTTCAATTTCCGAGCGCTGAGCCTCCAGCCGCTCCAACTCCTCTTCCATTTGAGCCAACTGCTCTTCGCGGGCTTGCATTTCCATTTCCCGGCGATTGAGTTCCTGACTCGAAAACGTCAGAGAAGCCTTCCACTGTTCAATTTCCTCTTCCTTATCCTTAAACTTGTCCTGCAATCGCGAGAAATTTTGCAGAATGCTCACCAACTGGCGGGCCGCCTCCTGAATCCGCTGCACTTGCTTGCTAGCGCTCAACTCAACCAGCACCAGCGTGCCGTCGTTAAACTTATTAGCTTCCTCAACTGGGATCGCGTCATCGCCTGGTACGGCGCTCCAGTTATGTTCGCCCCGCTGACAAGCTAGCAGCTTCAGTTCAGCCTTACCGCCACCGAGACCAAAGCCGCTTCTCTGTTTTTGTACTTCCGCTAGATACAGCACACTAATAGTCCTCTGCTTCGTAAAACCTATCCCAACTTACTTTAAGTTACTTAAAGGCCTAAAAAATAAGTGGTGTTTACTTCCTACGCTGTTGGGTAGACGGCTAATCCCAACATAAGTAGGCTATCCCCCTTAAGCCAAAGGTTCTTTACTAAAGATAACATTGTGTGCGATCTTTAGTCAACTTCCCTAAAGTAAAAAAGTATAGGCAAGTAAGGATAACTTTTTGCCACTTAAGTCTTACTTTTTGGTATCGTTTGCCCAATCGGGGGATAGCATTTTTTCCTAACTATAGCAGCACTCACCCATAGCACGTCCTCACGGGAGAACTTCCAGAAAGTACGGCCGCCGGCACTTGTCTGGAGGAATGAGACAGCAGTATCAATGCCGCTTGATTCCAGACTAGCTCTCACTGCGGGGACTGCCATAGGCCAAACCTGAAAAAGGTCAGTCCTTGAACCTCCCCACCTCTAAAGCCGGGGGATTCTTGCCCACATTCAAGGCGACAACGGGACATTAAAATATCCCTCTACTCACTCAAAGAACTTTACTTCTCCTGGAGCGCATACTTGCTGAGTTCTTCCTATTTTTAAGGTTGAACGTGACCTATGCTGCAATTATTTGCCCTTTAACTATTCCGAATTAATCGGATTAGTGCGTTGCCGGGGCTGCTCGCCCTCTAGGATATTTCAATGGGTTGAAAGTTATTCTTACTCTGGCGAATTGCTCTTTGCCAATTATACCACCCTGGTTTTAGCAACACCATCGTTTCACGAGACTTAAAAGTCCCTACCGACTGATCCCCAAATCTAAATCCCCATGTCGTTAGCCCAGGGCTTGCCTCTGGCGTTTCGATCCAAAAGTTTCTATAGATTTTACAACGCTTTAGTTATGGGTCGATCGTCAGAAAAGCCATCGCTGCCCCCAAGCGGACGCCATCCTCCGGCGGACTAGGGATTTGAACCGCGCTGCCTTAGAATAGGGTAATGACGCGAGCCTATGACGGAGCCGCGGGCGAGCAAAAAGGTCGATCGGCACTGAGGGTTTTCCTGACAACTGCCAACCAAGGTTCATTTTGACTGCACCTGATTTTAGGGCTGTGGCAAACCCAAAAAAACCTCGATCGCAACTCATCCAACCCAACAGACTAGCCTCAAGTTCCCATAGGGGATCGATCGGCACTTGCTGCTGGTAGCAGCGGTAAAACCAGAGAATCCTTGGTATTTTGAAGTTGACCTACGCCAAGATGTGCTGGAGAAACTGACGGCATACTCAGCCAAAAACTTCAAAACTTTGGCATCGAAGGCTTGAATCCGTCGGGAATGCCAGCGTTGCACACTCGAAGAACCCGTGCCAGCGTGCGATGTGGATTCTACGAGTTTAGGCAATAGGCAACAGTGGGAATAGAAGGTGAAACTCTACACTTAGAGAATGCCGCGAGTTTCGCGGTTTCAGCTTGTGGACTGGTAGCGCGGCCGAGGATCGGCAGCAAGTATCGCCCTTTCGTCAATTCCCAATTGTGAGATCAGCATCAGCGCGTAAATTATTGACGGAAACTAAAGTCAATCTTTTCGCCCGCACACAGTCTTTCCGAGCTCAGACGCCAACGGTTTTAAGGAGGATACTTTAGCTGCATGCAGGGAAATTTGAGTGAAATAGACATCCGCAGCATCCTGCAATTGATTGAGTTAGGTCAGCGAACCGGAGAACTGTTCGTAGAGGCCTACACCTCCACCGGCAGCAGCACGGGTACTCAACCTACGCCGCGCTCCCTTGCAGGACAATCCTGGTATGTCTTCTGCTTCAACGGTCAGATTATTTACGCTACCCAGAGTGCGGGCAGTTTGTTTCGGTTGCGCGACTACCTGCGCCGCTACAAAGCAGATACCGCCCTCGACAAAATCCAAGTTCCCTATATGGCATCTACCAATGCCCCAGAATACGGCTATCTATGGGCCCTGCTAGAAAACCACATCCTCACCCCAGCTCAAGGGCGCAACATCATCCAGAGCATGATCCACGAAACCCTATTTGACTTGCTCAGTCTCCACCAGGGTTCCTTCACTTTTGAAATGGGCCCAGCTTTGGCTCCTCAACTGACCAGCTTAGAAATTAGCTCGCTGCTGGCCAAGATTGTCAAACAGGTGCAGCAGTGGAAGCAGTTTCACCCTCACATTCAGTCGCCCAACCAATGCCCGGTGATTTCAGACCCCTCCGAACTGCGAGTCGCGCTGCCTGTCAATACCTTTAATACTCTCAGACGCTGGGCCGACGGGCACACTTCGATCCGCCAAATGGCGCGCTACCTCAACCGAGACGTGCTGACTGTCGCTAAGGCGATTTACCCATTTGTGCAGCAGGGATTGGTGCAAGTATTTTACGAACCTTCTGTTGCCCCCACCAACAACAAAAAAGAATGGTCGTCCCCAGAAACCAAGGTTCCCAGAGTTGTCTGTATTGACGACGACAATACTATTCGCAAAACAGTCGAGTCAATTTTAAATGAACACGGTTACGAAGCTACTACGATCGGCAATCCCCTCCAAGCCCTGAGTTTGGTGTTTCCACTCAAACCCGATTTAATTCTGTGTGATATCGCCATGCCGGAACTCGACGGCTACGAAATTTGCGCTATGCTGCGTAGTTCTAGCGCTTTCCGGCAGACGCCGATCGTTATGCTGACGGGCATCGACGGATTTATCGATCGCGTTAAAGCCCGCATGGCCGGAGCTACAGACTTTTACACGAAACCTTTTGGTGAAAGCGAGTTATTGATGCTGGTAGAAAAATATGTGGGCCCGGGCTACCCTCGGGTCAATCTCTCGGAAAGATTATTAGAGCGCTCGCTAGAAGACCAATTAGAAGAAAAATAACTTTCGCACCGATGCCATGATGGGAGCTTTTTTGTACCTGCGGTTAAATCGAGTCTCCGCCGCCCCAAACAGAAAGCTGGGGGTACTATTGGCGATCGCACCATAAACTAGAATGTATAAATCCGCGCGCTGGCATAAGGGCGTCGGTAAAACTCTGTTCAATTTCTAGACCCAACTGGGTCTAACACGCTCAAAGTGCAAATATAATATACTTGTTATCCACTTGCAGCCGCTCCGAAAAACTGATGTACAGAGCTACTTATGGCTAGGTATTTCTGTACAAAGTCAGAGAGTCCAATTCTCAGTCTTAAGTGGCTCCGTTCATGATTGTCGCGACACCAGCCATGTCAACAACTCCTCGCTAATGCCCGTATCGGTTTAGCATTCATCGCAGAAATTACCCAGAGTTTTACCAATTGAGACGGCGGTGGGAATACAAAGTGAAGCTTTAGGGGTTTCAAATTAATTGTTCGTAGTCGATTTGAGCTAACTTGTAAGCCTTGGTCGCGCGAATTTATTGATGGCAGTCAATTATTGACGGAGAAAATTTATTGCCAAGGGCCTCCGGCAGTCGCGCCATTCACCCCTTGGCTGTGTCAAGCTTGGCTGTGTCAAGTTTCGACCATCGAAGTTTCGATCGGGTTATTCTTGGCGGGAAACCTCAACAATTTTTGCTAGAAATGCAGGTGTCAGAATTATGATTAGCGGTAGCCCAGACTTTATATTACCAGGACTAGGCGTAGATCCGGCTCCGGAATTCCAAGAACTAGAAACTCCCGAAGGCGAGCTGCACCTGCGGTTCTACGTTCCTTCGGGGAACGAGTTCGCACTGCCGGCGACAGGGATTAGAGAGGTCCTATCCCCGTCCCCAGACCGCATGACACCGATCCCCAACGTTTCCTCTTTGCTTTTAGGTACGCTAAATATGAGAGGACGAGTGATTTGGGTGGCAGACCTCGGCCAATTTCTGGGAGACCAAACACCTCTGAACACAGATAGACCCGAAATCCCGATCGTGGCTGTGGAAGACCAAGACACGATTTTGGGGTTGGCAGTCGATCGAATTGTGGGGATGGACTGGCTCGACGTAGAGCAACTGCACTCTCAGAACAATGCACCAGACGGCATGATTCCATTTCTGAGGGGAGAATGGATGTTAGGTGCACCAGCTCAGAAAGTGCTCCGACTGCTAGATCAAGTGAAAATTCTGCGCTCGGCGCGGTGGGCAGCGTGAAATCGATTTTAGATTTGCGATTTGCGATTTTCGATTGAGGTCTAACCATCAACAGTCACACGACTTGAGGCGCGCATCTAAACATTCAATTCAACATAAAAATCAAAAATCTCAAATCTAAAATCTAAAATCCAAAGAGGGCGGCAAATGGCAACAAGTACCAACTTTCAGCAGGACTACCAACGGGCAGAAGCGGCCTACATGGAGGGCAATTATTCAGAAGCCGCAGCCCTAGTTTATCAATTAGTAGAAGATTTTCCCGAAGACCCCAGCGCTCGCCTGCTGTGCGGACACATTTACTGCTACGGACTGCAACAGTATGAGGTGGCGCGGGAACAGTACACGGTTGTGCTAGGCCTGAGTGACGACCCGAGTTTGGTGGAACACGCTCACAACGGAATTACCTACACAGACCAATTTTTATCTGGAGAGCTGCAAACGGAAAATTTCGAGGCTTTGTCTGCTGAAACGGAATTAGAATTCTACCCAGACTTATCACTCGATGAAGGGTTAGAAGACCCGGATTTGGGACTTTTCCAAGGAAATTCCCCATCCCTTTCCTATAGAAGTCAATCCCCAGACGACATGGAAAACGAGGACTTGGCCGACTTGGGCATGAGTGGCTTGGGGTGGGAACCAGAAGACGACGATGGCGCAGGCTCAGTCCCAGATTTAGCTTCACATTCTAACCCGTTTGGTGGCGACAGCGGCGGAATGGCAGCTTATGCTGAGAACTCCGACTCGCTAGACATAGACGAGTTTGCCGACTCGGACTTTGGAGACCCCTTTGCCTTAGATGATGGAGGGTTTGATGCTGCTGACTTGTCTAGCAGTAAACAGTCTGGTTCAAGCGCACCTTACTCAGGAGATTCGTTTTCAGAAGCTCCGACTCAGATGCTCAACGGTCAAAGTTTTGCCTCTTCAGAAGTCGGGAATTCCTTCGACTCGAACCCACTAGACTCCCCCATCGGGCCCTCGGACAATTTTGGCGAACCTTTTGCTGCGCTCGATTTGCCAGACGAATTCGACGATAACTCGGACTACGACTACCAATCCCCGCCCCAGAGTGGCCAAAATTACGGTCATAACGCACCCTATGCCGAAGAGGAAGACCCCTTTGCCGAGGCGATGCCCTCGTCGGGTTTCGGGTCTTCTCGACCTCAAAACAAACAGCCGAATAACGGGTCGGACTACTCGTCAAACTATTCGCTGGCGGAAGACGAAACGCTGTTGATGGGAGGTGCTGTCCCCAACTCTCAAAGTCAAAGGTCGAGCCGGGGACAATTTAATTCAGTCGATCCCGCCTCCGCCAACAGCAACGGTTACAGGGACTCGGAACCCCCGGCGTTTGGCTCTAGAGACAACTTCGAGTTAGATGCTTTTGAAGACGACGCTTTTAGCGATTCTTTCTCTTTCGACGAAAACGAACAAGCGACAGCTTTCGGGGCGTCCGACAAGAACCACAGCGCCTGGTCGTCAAAAGCTGGGAACGCTCAAGAACACAGCGACTTTTTAGACGAATTTGACGAGTTTGACGATTTAGGCAATTTGCCGGACTTTGATATCTCAGAAGATGCCAGCAGTTCGATATTGACTAGAGGTAACACCAATTTCGGCAACTCGACCAGCGGCATGATGGGAACGACCGGGAGCAGCCTGGACTTTGACAACAGCGATGGCTCAGCAATTCGGGATGACGAAATATTTAGCATAAGCGGCCCGGCTGATGCGTCTGTGTCGAGTTTTTCTCCCACCGAAACAGAAGCGGTCGATACTTCGGTAACAGTAGAACAGGGGGGACTGGCTTTCTTGGAAAATGCCCCTTTGTTTACAAAACAGTTGTACACGGCAATCGGGGCGGGACTGGTTTCTCTGGTAGCTGTGGCTTTTGTCACCAACATTGCCTCCTATCAAGCTCTGCGGCAAGACAAACCGGAGGCGATCGTTTACCTGCGCCAAACAGGCTGGGTAATGACCGCAGCAGCAGGCTTTACGAGCTTTTTAACTTCTTGGGGCATCGGTCAGTTGATCGCCAAGCAGGTACGCAAGTCGTCGGATAATTTGCAAGCTCAGTTCGATGCCGTATCTCAAGGAACTTTGGATGCTCGCGCTACGGTTTACTCGGAAGATGAATTTGGTAAAATGGCTGCTAAATTCAACCACATGGCGAAGGTCATCCAAACCACGATTAGCGATACCAGGCGGAAGTCTGACGAGCAGGAACAGGCAAAAGAAGACTTGCAGCGCCAAGTGATTCGCTTGCTAGACGACGTGGAAGGAGCGGCCCGGGGTGACTTGACGGTGACTGCGGAAGTGACGGCAGACGTTTTGGGTGCTGTTGCTGACTCGTTTAACTTGACAATTCAAAATCTGCGCGAAATTGTCCATCAGGTGAAGCAGGCGGCTCGGGAGGTCAGCAAAGGCGCTACGGATAGTGCTAAGTTTGCGGGCGATTTGTCTTCCGACGCGCTGCGACAAGCTGAGGAACTGGCGGCAACGCTGAATTCCGTGCAAGTCCTCACCGACGCGATTCAGCGGGTCGCAGAGAGCGCTAGAGAGGCAGAAGAAGTGGCCCGGGGCGCGGCGGCAACGGCTCTGAAAGGGGGCGAGGCTGTGGAGCGGACGGTGGCCGGGATTTTGGAAATTCGAGAAACTGTAGCAGAAACCACGAGAAAAGTCAAGCGGTTGGCGGAAGCTTCTCAAGAAATTTCTAAGATTGTGGCTTTAATTGCGACGATCGCCTCCCGGACGAATTTGTTGGCACTCAACGCCAGTATTGAGGCGGCGAGAGCTGGGGAAGCGGGCAGGGGTTTTGCGATCGTGGCAGACGAGGTGCGACAATTGGCAGACCGATCGGCTAAGTCTTTGAAAGAAATCGAACAGATCGTGATGCAAATTCAAAGCGAAACCGGCGCGGTAATGACGGCGATGGAAGAAGGGACGCAGCAGGTTATTGAGGGGACAAAATTGGCAGAACAGGCGAAGCGATCGCTTGAAGATATCATTCAAGTAACTAACCGAATTGACGTGTTAGTGCGATCGATTACTGCCGACACTGTAGAGCAAAACGAAACAGCTCGCGCGGTCGCCAGTGTGATGCAAGCAGTGGAATTAACTGCTCAGGAAACCTCCCAAGAAGCGCAGCGAGTTTCGGGTGCTTTGCAAAATTTGGTGGGCGTTGCTCGCGACCTTTTGACATCGGTGGAAAGATTCCGAGTAGAAACAGCAGAAAGACAATAATCAATTGTCTAATGCTTGTTTTGCGGCATGATTTACAATCAGCTTTGTGTGGCAATAATGGCCTACAAAAAGCAACCTCGCAGTCGTGAAACCGCTGCGGGGCTGCCACTTCAACACCTAAAGGAAGTAGGAGTTGCACGATGGACGACAACATAGTAGAAGTAATTACTGGCATATTTGGTGAGATTCAGCCGACGGGCTGTATTATCTGTACCCTCTCAAAAAACAGCAGGGGCTATGCCACCAAAAGACTTCGGATTAACGGTGAATGGAAAACGCTGACCGTCCACCGTTTAGTATTAGAAAATGTTTTAGGTCGTCCGATTAGACCGGAATACTTTGCTTGCCACACTTGCGATGTCCGCAACTGCATCAATCCCAACCATTTATGGGAAGGTTCTAGACTTGAAAATTCTCAAGATAGGTTTAAAAAAGGACGAATTAAAGATGTCGGAAGTACATCTGCTCCTCAACCTCAAAAACAAGTGCGAGGCATAGAAGTAATTCCAGGCATTCGCGCTGAAATACAGCCGAACGGCTGCATGATTTGTACCTTGGCTAAAAGAAGTGATGGTTACTCGGTGAAAACTATCAAGATTAACGGGAAAAATCAAAGTTTCTATCCCCACAGACTTGTACTGGAACACAAACTGGGAAGACCTGTAAAACCCGGTTATTTTGCGTGTCACAGTTGCGACGATCGCGGTTGTGTCAATCCTGACCATTTGTGGGAAGGAACCCCCGCCGATAACTCCCGCGATGCTATAGAAAAAAACCGCTTTCCTTTCGTTCCAGGCAAGATAGGTCCTAACCGCAAACTCAAACCCGAACAAGTGCAGCAGATTCGCTATCTTTTAAGTGAGGGCATATCGAAAGCAAAAATAGCCAGGACATTTGCCATATCTCGCAGTCAGATTATTCTCTTGGCAAGGGGCGAGATATACAAAGAGCTTCTCTAGAACTACTAACATAGACCCAATACAATAACGATTAAAATCAGGAATAAAACTATGCTACCGGAGCAACAACAGAGGATAATGGGCTACTTTATTGAGGAGGCAAAAGACCACCTCAATACGATCGAACAAGGCTTGCTGAATCTGCAAACCACGATCGAAGACCCAGAACTGGTCAACGAAGTATTTAGGGCAGCTCACTCTGTCAAAGGAGGAGCAGCAATGCTGGGGCTGACCAGCATTCAGCAAACAGCTCACAGACTAGAAGATAGTTTTAAAGTATTAAAAGAGTGCAGCGTTAAAGTAGACCAACAGCTAGAGTCCCTTTTTCTGCGAATTTTTGACACCTTGCAAGGGCTGTTAGAGCAACTGTCGGGGCCTTTTGGACTGACAGAAGAATTGGCAGAACAGATGGTTCGAGAATTAGAACCAGTATTTGAAGAGCTCAACGGGCACTTGGGGGGACTCGTTGGACACGGAGAATACCATGCAGACGAGAGCAGCGTTCTGGCCGTACCCGAACCAGTTATGGCGGGGGTGGGAGTCGGGGCGTTTGCCTCATCAAGAAGTTTTCCAGATTCGCGGTCAGTTTACGCACCTGATGTCAGAGCAACAGAAGACAGCGCGCTGCAGCTAGTATTTGAGTCGGACGTGCCGGCGAGGATGCGGGAACTGCTGCAAGAGTTCAAACAGCCCGAAGGGCCAGAAAGCAGGCGGCAACTCAAGAACATTTGTCGGAACTTGCTCAGGGCAGGGGAAGAATTTGAACTGCCCTACTGGATAGCATTGATCCAAGCTGTATCCAAGGCGATCGCCAACCCAGAAAATACCTACCGCACCTTAGCGCCAACGGTGATCAAAGACATCAAACAAGCGCAAGAACTGGTAATTTCTGGTCTAGAATCGTCGATCGCACCAAGCGCAAAACTTCTGTCGCTGCAGCCGGCTGTTCTGGTTCCAGAAACGGATTTTGAAGATTTGCTGGCCTTTGCTCAACCGAGTAAATCCGGGAAAAATGTGGTTTCTGTTGAGGATGAGGCCTGGGATATGGTGGGTTCGGGCGATTCCCAGGATGGATTGAACAAGTTGCTGCCGACTATTTCTGGGCTGAGTATAGACGAGCTGTTCGACCAACTCGACAGCGGCGACAGCAACCATGACAATGGCATTCGATCGTCCCAGTTCGACGAAGATTCCGTCTTCGCAGAATCGGATATAGAGACGGGTGCTTTTAGAGGCTCGACCCGCACCGGCCCGGAAGTGGGCGCGGCAGAACTCAACACTTTAGCGGACTTGTTTGACGGCGAGTCCCCGGATCTCGACGGCGCTTGGGAAGAAGAAGAAGACCTCGACTATGCACAGTCTTCTGGGATATCGGCTGCGGGAATGCTGGGGTTAGACGAGGACAATTCCGGCGATTTTACTGATTTGTTGTTTGACGAATACGATGCGGCAAGTTCCGAAACGAACACGAAGCCTCCGATTGACGATTTGACGAGTTTGTTTGGGGAGGATTTGCTGTTTGGAGAGGAGGCAGAGGGCTCGGCAGTAGCTCCCGGTCAGAAAAATGCGGGTTCGAGCCAGCGGTTAACTAGCAAACACCTTAAAACGGGTAACGGTAAGGGCCGTTTGGAGCGGCTAGACGACACGGTGGCCCCAGCCAGGGGACAAGCTGACGAAGATGCTCTCGGTACGCTTTTGGACGAAGTGGCAGCCCAAACTTCTGCAGGTGGTACGGAGGACAATGCTGATTTCGAGAACTTGTTCGGCGATTTAGGCTTATCTGAGACAACAGGTGGGCCGGCAGTCTCTTCGGAGTATTCCCTGAAGTCTGAGGCTTTAGACGGACAATCGAAGAAGCCTGCAGGGGGGGGCAAGGATTCAGGGGATGCCGAAGCCCTTGCTCTGCCTGCAATGGATGATTTCGAGTTGCTCTCTGAGCTTGGCGAGGATTCGGATTTGAGCGAGCTGTTGGGGATTACTTCTAATTTCCTTTCTTCAGAAGACGAAGGTGGGGAGAACGGGGGCGATCGAGATCGAGCTGCAGGCATCCCACAAAATGAGGAAATGGGCAACGTTCTTAACATGACATCAAATTCTGATTTAGATATCTCTGCGGATGGAAACTGGCTAGAAGAGGCTTTCGGCATGGAAGACGAGTCTGTGCAATCGCTCAACCTGGATCTGGACGATACGGATTTAGATGCGCTGTTTGGGGATATGACCTCTGGCGCGATTTCTGAGGATGAAGAGACTGTGCGGGATGGGCAAGGAATGGCTACTTCCCGAGAAGCGGCCGATTTGGCTGAGCTTTTCGGTTCTGTACCTACGGGTACTGAGTATGACGGAGAAGCTTCGGGGCAAGGCCGTGGGCGTTGGCTCAATGATGGGAATTCACAATTGCTGAGTGCCGATGTGGGAGTTGATGAGGGCGACTTGGGGAGTTTGTTCGACAACAATAACAATGGTGCGGCTGTTTCCGACCAAGGCTGGGCAAATTCGGCAGAGGTTGAACTTGGGGCTTTGTCAGACGATCGTCCTGAGTCGGAAATTTCAAATGTCGAATCTGATGAGGGCGCAGCTTTCGATTTCTTGGAGGATATGTTTGGGGAAGGCATGGTACACCCAGGCGATGCTGGAACGGCGCCAGATGACGGCGCGGCTGTGGATGTGAACGAATTGTCTGCCGAACCTGCCGAGGGTTTGTTCGACGAGGAGGGTGCGGATTTGTTCGATCGAGCCGAAACAGATGCCGCCGGGGAATCTGAGGGCGAAGATGATTTGTTTGATGCCCTGGAAACGGATTTTTTGAGTGCGGATTTAGAGCCGCTGCCTGCAGAATCTCTCGATGGTATGTTGGAGGGCGATGCTGACTTGCTCTCGGCGAGGGAAACCGGGGCTACTCTCAACAACGCAGAGTTGGAGGGTTTTGATGATTTGTTGGATTCGATCGATGCTGAGGTTCTGGTGACTTCGGAACTGACGACCGGCTTTTGGGACGCTGAGGACGACTCGGCCGAGGCAGATTCCTCGGAGTTGGAAGAGGGATCGCTGGCAGACTTTTTTGCCGAGGGCGAATCAGGCGATGAAGATGATGCCGAAGGCAATTTTGACGATTTAGAAGCACTGTTAATTGCAGGGGGTGCTGGGGCTGTCATAGCAGCTTCTGGAAGCACAAATCAGAGTCCGGTAAATACAGAAGTTTTCTCGGATCTCGAAGAACTCCTCAGCGAGAGCGCAACTATGCCGGAAATTCCTGCACCGACAACTGCTAGTAAAGCTCCGCGCACTGCTGCCGATGAGAGCGACGACGAATTTGGCGATTTGGAAAAACTGCTGGAAGATCCCAAGGACAGCGGCCGCCAAGGGGAAGGCAATATGGGGCCGTCGGCGATCAACAGACCCAGGCGGAATCCCCGCGCGGGCGGGTTCGGCGACCAGACGATGCGGGTGCCGGTCAAGCAACTGGACAACCTCAGCAATTTGATGGGGGAACTGGTTGTAAACCGCAACAGTTTGGAGCAAGACCAAGAACGGATGCGACAGTTTTTGGACAATTTGCTGCACCAGGTGGCGCTGCTGAGCGATGTGAGCCAGCGGACTCAGGATTTCTACGAGCGGAGTCTTTTGGAGATTGCTTTGCTGGCAAACCGGCAGGGACACCGATCGGCCTGGCGCTCTGAGGATTCGGCCCACACTCGGGAAAGTGCCTGGAGACCGGAGGAAATGGACAGGTTTACTCCTTTCCACAGTTTGGCTCAAGAGATTATTGAGCTGATCGTGCGGGTGCGGGAGTCGGCGGCGGACATTGAGTTTTTGGTGGATGAGGCGGATCAGGTGACTCGCCAACTGCGACAAGTTACGACTCAACTGCAAGAAGGTTTGACTCGCGCCCGGATGAAGCCGTTTGCGGAGACGACGGACAGGCTGTTCCGGGCGGTGCGGGAAATCGCGATTAAGTGCGGGAAGCAGGCTCAGTTGCAGGTTGAGGGTAAGGAGATTTTGATCGACAAGATGATTGTGGATCAGCTATATGACCCGATGACTCATTTGGTGAACAATGCGATTACTCACGGGATCGAAGCGCCGGAGGTGCGTCTGGCGGCTGGGAAGCCTGCAGTCGGCAGGATTACGATTCGGGCTTTCCACCAAGGGAACCAAACCGTGGTTTCGGTTTCAGACGACGGGGCCGGAATTGACCCGCAAAAGGTGAAGGCGAAGGCGATTAAGCAGGGTATGCTGACGGCGGCTCAGGCTCAAAGGATGTCTCGCTCGGAAGTTTACGATTTGCTGTTTATGCCGGGGTTCAGCACTCAGGAACAGGCGACGGAGTATGCCGGCCGGGGGGTCGGTATGAATGTGGTGCAGACTTCGTTGCAGGAGATTCGCGGTACTGTGTCGATCGATTCAACCATCGGCAAGGGGACTGTGTTTACGATCCGTTTGCCTCTGGTGTTGAGTATTTCTAAGGCTCTGACTTGCATTAGCGATCGCGCTCGCATTGCTTTCCCGATGGATGGGGTCGAAGATATGATCGATGTGCCTCGCGATCAGGTGACGACGGGGGCGGACGGTTTGCCTTGCATTGAGTGGCGGGGTCAAAGCTTGCCGTTCCGGCCGCTGCGGGATCTGCTGGCTTACAGCCGCCATTTGGGTCGGGGCAGTGTTTACGGGTTTAATACTGACGATGACATGATTTCGGTGATCGTGCTGCGGTCTGCTGGCAATTTCTTGGCGGTGCAGGTGGATCAGGTTTCGACGGAACAGGAAATTGTGATCAAGCCGTTGGAAGGGCCGGTGCCGAAGCCGATCGGGATTGCTGGGGCCACCGTGCTTGGGGACGGTCGGATCGTGGCGATTGCGGATGTTCTGGAGCTGATCGATTTGGCTACGGGAAGGCTGCGGAAGGATACTGGCGGTACGCTTTGGGATGAGGGCGATCGGGCTGCTGCGGAGGCGGAAATCGAGAAGACTGAGCCGACTGTGCTGATTGTCGATGATTCGATTACCGTGCGATCGCTGTTGTCTATTACTTTCGAGAAGTCTGGCTATCGTGTGGAAGAAGCTCGCGACGGTAAGGAAGCTTGGGAAAAGATGAAATCTGGTCTGCCTTGCGATATCGTTTTCTGCGATATTGAGATGCCGAGAATGGACGGTTTGGAACTACTTTCTCGGATGCAGAAGGATGCCGTTTTGTGTGAATTGCCGATCGCGATGCTAACTTCTCGCGGTGCTGACAGACACCGCCAAATGGCTTACAGTTTGGGCGCGAAGGGCTATTTCACTAAGCCTTATTTGGAGGAGCAATTGCTTGATGCTGCTTCTCGGATGTTGAAAGGTGAGGTTGTTGGTGCTCCGGTTGGTGTGTAATGTGTAAATCTGCGTTTATCTGCGGTTGAAAAATGGGAATTTGTTAACCGCAGATGAAATTGGATTGATTAAACCGCAGAGGACACAGAGGACGCAGAGAAAGAGAACAGAGAGAGCGATGGTTCCGAGGAAGGACGAATTTGATATAATTTATCTGCGTTTATCTGTGTTTATCTGCGGTTGAAAAAGGGAGTTGATTGACCGCAGATGAAAATGGATTGATGCGGATTTAGATCGCGCTTTCGGTTTTGGTGGTAGGCTGGGAATGTGGGGTGTAGCGGAAGGGCGATCGAGGTGATTTATGGATGCTAAAGAACTTTTAGAAAGATATGCCAAAGGTGAACGAAAATTTCATAATGAACGGTTAAGTGGGGTAGACCTTAAAGGTGCTGATCTGAGTGGGATCGACCTACAGAGTGCTAATTTGACTGGAACTGATTTGAGTGGCATAAACCTAACAAATGCGAGTATTAACCATGCTAATCTGAGTCGGGCATCCCTGACAAGTGCAAACTTGAGTGGAATAAGTTGTGCTTCAAGTAATCTAAGTTTAGCAGAACTCAACGGTGCAAATTTGAGTAAAGCAAATCTGAGTGGCTCCAACTTGACTAATGCTAATCTTGAGATGGCAAATCTGAGTGGTGCAAACCTAACGGCTACTAACCTAAGTAGAGCCTCCTTGTTTCAGGCCGACTTAAATAGAGCTAACTTGACTAACGCTCATCTGACTGGAGCAAACCTGGCTGAAGCAAATTTAACTGCAACAATTCTAAATGGTGTAAAATTCTTAGAGGCAAATCTCAACGCTTGTAAACTCAGGGCAGTCAATTTGACAAAAAGCAATTTGTCAGGAATTAAGTTGATTGATGTAGATTTAAGTGTGGCAAACTTGGAAGAAGCTAACCTAAAAAAAGCCTGTTTGCAAAGCTCGAATCTCGAAAGAGCTAATCTACAAGGAGCCAATTTAAGTAGAGCCGATCTAAGTGGAGCAAACTTGAAAAAGGCAGACTTAACTAACGCAAGAACTTATGGTTGGAATATCGAAAATGCAGACTTCACTGGTGCTACAATGCCTGATGGAGAAATCTACCAGCCTGAAACCTCTGACGCAGAACTCTACCAGCCGGAAACTTCGGAAAAATTCTCCCAAAAACTAACATCTATGACGCGCAAAATTATTCGTACTGACAAAGCACCGGCACCCGTGGGCCCTTACAATCAAGCGATCGCCGCAACGGGCACTATGCTGTTTGTAGCAGGTCAAATTGCGATCGATATTAGACTAAACGATATTGTCTACACCGACGACGTGGCAAAACAAACCGAACAAGTTATGGCAAATCTCGAAGCCATTCTCACAGAAGCCGGCGCTACTTGGTTGGATGTGGTAAAAACTACGGTTTTCCTTAAAGATATGAATGATTTTGCCGCTGTGAATGCGGTTTATGCGAAATATTTTGATGCGGAAACTGCACCGGCGCGCGCTTGTGTGGAGGTTTCGCGTTTGCCGAAAGATGTGTTAGTTGAAATTGACTGTATTGCTGTGATTTAACTATTAGGGCCCGATCCCCCCTAGCCCCCCTTAATAAGGGGGGGACAAGAGCCGTCTAAAAGTCAACCCCTACTCCCCTTCTTAAGGGGGATTTAGGGGGATCGAGACTCAGCTAAAAGAGAGATTTATCAAGGGTTTTAGGCTGAAAATTGAACCCTGTTTCGCAGGCGATCGCCCGTTTTAGGCAGAGGTTTGTTTGAGTAGTCGTAGTGTTCTGCTAGGATACTCGTGAGAGCACCTGTATGGGAAAGCAATCTATCCTCCCATCCAGGGGAAGAAAGCGATTCTGTTTTGAAAACGATCAACCGTTTCGGCATTGATTTATGCCTCCCTCTAAGCATACTTTATATTTTATTCAGTCCGCGTAGGCGGACTTCGTTTCTGTAGTTGCGGTTTCAACCGCCGAATGATAAAAGAGGTAACTTTATATTTGATTGAGTCCGCTAGGAGTGAATTTAATTTATGTAGTGGCGGTTTCAACCGCCGAGGGTAAAGTGCGCGACTTTATTAACTTCTACAGCCGATCGCACTTTTGTCGATCTGTCGCTGTCGCGCACCTACTCCCAAATCAATCTGAAACAATCAGATTTAATCTCAACTAGCAATTAGCAATTACTAATCACCAGTTAGCAATTAGCAATTAGCAATTACTCTATAAGTAATTACCAATTACCAACCGTAAACTATTTATTCAGCGCTTCGCGGGCGGCTACCGCTTCGTCGGGATGAATATTCAAGCGGGTCAAATTAATTCGACCTTTATTGTCAATTTCTCGCACTTTGACAATCACTTCATCGTTCACAGCTAACTCGTCTTCCACTTTGCCAACGCGGTAGTCCGCTAACTGCGAAATGTGAATCATTCCTTCTTTTCCGGGCAAAATTTCCACAAAAGCGCCGATCGGAATAATTCGAGTTACGCGGCCAACATACACGTCTCCTGCATTCAACTTGCGCGTCATGCCTTGGACAATGTTGTAAGCCCGCTGAGCTTTTTCGCTGTCGTTGCCAGCAATTGTCACGGTTCCGTCGTCTTCGATGTCTATTTTGACACCGGTTTCTTCGGTGATGGCTTTGATCGTTTTGCCACCAGGCCCAATTACCAAACCGATAAATTCTGGATCGATTTTCAGGGTTAGCAAACGCGGTGCAAACGGCGACATTTCCTTGCGGGGAGTGTCGATGGTTGCCAGCATTCTTTCTAAAATGTGCAGTCTGGCCGGTTTGGCTTGGCGGATGGCATTGGCAATTACATCTAAGGGCAAACCTTTGATTTTCATGTCCATCTGCAAAGCAGTAATGCCGGTGTCGGTACCGGCTACTTTGAAGTCCATGTCGCCTAAAAAGTCTTCAATTGCCTGAATGTCAGTCAAAATTCGGACTTCATCGCCTTCTTTAATTAAGCCCATTGCCGCGCCGCTGACGGGTTGGGAAAGGGGAACGCCTGCATCCATTAATGCTAGCGTTGAGGCGCAAACTGAACCCATTGAGGTCGAACCGTCGGAAGAAAGGACTTCGGAAACTACGCGAATCACGTAGGGGAAATCTTCTTTGGATGGCAAAACCGGCAGTAAAGCGCGTTCTGCGAGGGCTCCGTGACCGATTTCTCGGCGTCCGGGCGATCGCATCGGCTTGGTTTCTGCTACCGAAAACGGCGGGAAATTGTAGTGGTGGAGGTAGCGTTTGTCTTGCTGCGGGTGCAAGTCGTCCCCTAAGTCTTGGGCGTCGCCTGGGGTTCCCAGGGTAGCTGCGGACAAGACTTGAGTCAACCCCCGATTAAACAACCCAGTGCCGTGTACTCGCGACGGCAGCACGCCTACGCGACAAGAAACGGGTCGCACCTCGTCTAGCTTGCGACCGTCTACACGGACGCCATCTTCGAGGATCTGCTTCCGCATCATTTTTTTGGTAACGTCTTTGAAAACGTTGCCGATCGCCTTGGTGTTGGCGGTGGCGGCTAGTTTTACCGGATCGTCTTCCGGGAGTTCGGCGATCGCAGATTCGACTTCATTTGCCTTAACTTCGTCCAAAGCTGCATTCCGTATTGTTTTGTCTTTTTCAAATCTTGACAAAATGATGCGGATGGGTTCTTGGGCGCGATCGCGAATAAAGTTTTCCAGGGCGGAGTCTAGGGATGGCCGTTCTTCTACCACCAAATCGATGCCCAATTCGGCCATAATTTCGCGCTGGGCTTGAATCAAGTCACAGGCTGCTTCATAGCCGAAGTCGATCGCCTCGATGATATCCTGTTCCGGCAATTGGTTAGCGCCGGCTTCCACCATGATTACTCCATCAGGAGAACCGGCTACCACGAGATCCAACTCGCCTTCTTTGATTTCGCTGTAGGTGGGGTTGATGATGAAATCGTCCCCTACCAAACCGACTCGTACCGCCGCCATCGGCCCGTAAAACGGCATTTTCGCCAGCAGTATCGCCACCGAAGCCCCCGTCACCGCCAAAACGTCCGGTGGCACTTGTTCGTCCATCGAAACCGTTGTTGCTACAACTTGGATGTCATCTCGCAGCCAGCTTGGAAATAGCGGGCGCAGCGGTCGATCGATCAAACGGCCAGTCAAAGTCACTTTTTCTGGGGGACGCCCTTCCCTTCGCAAAAATCCACCGGGAATTTTACCGCCAGCGTAGAGTCTCTCTTCGTAATCCACCAACAGGGGCAGGAAATCAATTCCTTCTCTCCCCTGCGATCGAGTCGCTGTCACCAAAACCGCCGTGTCACCTGACTGAATCAAAACTGCACCGCCTGCTTGAGGCGCTAGTAAACCAATCTTCAGTCTAATATCCCGCCCATCGAAGGATATTGACTTGTCTATCTCTACCATGTAGCACTGCTTCCTTATCTACCACATTCTTTCTCTGTCGGGATCGTAACATTACCACAGGATGTTTGAGAGTCCGACGCCAAAAGACAGGGATAATCGCCTCGCGATCCACTGTCTGCGTCAGGCTTATAAGCATTTATACTCTCGAATTATTTTTGGCAGTCTGGGGTCGATTCTCCGGTCGATCGTCCGCTAAACGCCTTCCATAGATGGTACGATGAATTTTCGTTTGGGAATTGGGACGTTGAAGGAAGAAGGAAGAGGGATTTAGTTATCTAGGACAGGGAATAAGCCGTAATACCAATTTTTTATGAGGTTGCATAGAATCCGATCCCCCCTAGCCAAGAGGGCGGGCACGGGGAGTAGGGGT
>NZ_JAUBOX010000176.1:0-3648 GCF_036700445.1 Microcoleus sp. T3_B1 | reverse complement strand
ATTTGTTTATGATTGCTTTATTTGGTTTTCAATGTTCGTGACGGCTTTGTGTTCCGCCATGTAAATAAACATAAAGCATATTCTAAGGTTTGTAAAGTATTTTAACAACAGATTAACTGATGTAAGGTATAAGGTTAAGTTATGAATATGAAGAAAACAGGAGAAAGAGGTAAGAATGCACAAAAAAGTAGGTAAAGCCTGGAAGCGCGTCGCCTTCAGGCATGGAAATATTAAGTTACAGACTTTTGCTGGCTAGGTATCATAATGAGAGCCCAATAGGGAACTTCAGCGGGCTCGACATCTGCGATCGCCCGAATTCGCTGATTCGGCATAGTTGCGCGTTCTATATACAATGCTCGATCGAACTGTCCCAACTCAATCAACACATCCCGCACCTTAGCAAAATGCCTCCCCAGTTTAATAATCACAGCAGCATCAACAACCGCCAGTCGATCGCGCAAAACCTCAGCATCCAGCGTCGCAGGCATAATACTTAACACATCGTTACGGTAAGTCAGCGGCACTCCCAACGCAGCCGCACTCGCCATTGTCGAAGAAATTCCCGGCACAACTTCAGTGGTAAATCTCGCCGACAAACGGTTGAATAGATACATAAACGAGCCGTAGAGAAAAGGCTCGCCCTCACACAGCACCGCCACATCCTGTCCCTCGCTAAGATGTGCGGCAATTTTCTCGGCAGCAATATCATAATAAGGTTGAGACGATCGCGTCGGACTAAAAGGCAACGGCATCGGAATCTCAATTTGCTCCGGGCGCAGATAATCAGCAACGATCGCCCGCGCCAGCACCTTACCATTTTCCATCGCCGGATAGGCAATCACCGGCACCGATTGCAAAATCCGATAAGCTTTCAATGTGATCAATTCTGGATCACCAGGGCCAATACCCAAACCGTACAATTTACCAGTAGCCTGAGTCATAATTCATCCTTTTTCGCTAACGCATTCACGGCCGCCGTTGCCATTGCACTGCCACCACGCCGCCCGTGCAACGTAATAAATGGCACTCCCCGACTGTTGGCGGCCAGTTCGGCTTTGGATTCGGCAGCCCCCACAAATCCTACCGGGAAACCCAGAATTAAAGCCGGTTTGGGTGCTCCGGCATCAAGCATTTCCAGCAGTCGGAACAAAGCAGTCGGGGCATTGCCAATGGCCACAACCGCACCCTGCAAGTTATCCAGCCATAAATCAAGCGCCGCAGCCGATCGAGTATTTCCCATTTGCCGCGCCAACTCCGGGATTTCGGAATGCCAGAGGGTGCAAATCACCGGATTGTCAGCCGGAAGGCGTTTGCGAGTGATGCCTTCGGCCACCATCCGGGCATCGCACAGGATGGGCGCGCCTGCGGAGAGGGCTTGGCGTCCGTAGGTGGCTGCACCGGGGGAAGCTGCTAAATCTGTAACAATATCGGTCATGCCACAACTGTGAATTAGTCGCACGGCTACCGATTCTAAATCGGGTGGCAAGCTTGACAAATCTGCTTCGGCTCGAATTGTGGCGAAGGATTTGGTGTAGATTTCTGTTCCGTCTCGAATGTAGTCAATCATTGTTTAAAACTGCTATGGGAATTTTGTGGGATTTGTGAAAGAGATTTTTTGAATGAACCGCGAAGGCGCAAAGGACGCGAAGGAAGAAATATCAAGAGAGATAGAAAGAGAAATGCTTAAAATTTGTCTGTTTTCATGGGATGTTTTTTCTCTTTCTATTCCGATTTTCCGTACTCAACAACTCCTGCAATTGGTCGATCGCCCGCCGATCGATAAACTCACCAAATGACTCCAATGGCTCTCGCAACCGCTGATACACCTGCAACATTCGCTCGATCGCACCGGGCATCTCGATCGCACTCACCGCCTGAAAAATTGGTCGCCCGAAGGGCAAATCTTTTCTACCCGCATAAATGTCGTAACCTTCGATCGTCTCGTGTCCTCGCTCAATCTGAATTCCCACCAGCGTGATATCAATTGGCCGGTGCTGGGCGCAGGACTTTTGGCAACCGCTGAAATGAATGTTAATCGGCAGGTCGAGCGTCAATTTTTGCGCTAAATCCCTCACCATTGCTAGGGCGTGACTTTGAGTATCTGTCGCCGCCGACGCACAGCCGCTGCTGCCGGCACAAGCCACCAAGCACGAATCTAGCCGAGTCGCTGACGAGTGCAATCCCAAATCGGCGATTTGCTGTTTTACCTCAAAAAGCTGGGAGTTGGGGATATCAGAAATCAACAGATTTTGCCACGGCGTAAGTCTCAGGGTACCGCTGGCTAGATTTTGGGCTAAATTTGCCAAATTCCGCAGTTGCTTTGATTCTAGCCTACCGAGAGGCAGTGCAATTCCCATGTAGGATAAATCCGACTGTCGCTGAGGGTGGATGCCGAGATGTCGGTGATTGGGGAGGGATTTTTCAGATGAGTCGATCGAACGGGCGGGCAAGATGCCCACCCCACAAGGAAATTCACTCTTTGTGGAACAGGCATCTTGGCTGTTTTTGGGAAATGTGCAAGATGTGAATTGCCATAAAAATGGTAAATTCTGCTGTACCCTTTCTAGATAACTTTCAACACCCCAATCTGCCAGCAGGTGACGCAAACGCGGTTTTTTCCCATCAATTCGAGGTCGATTTTTGGTGTATTCAAGATAGGTGCTAGCGAGGGCGGCTAATACTGAAATACATTGCGATTCTGGGATTAAAATTCCTGTATCGCCGTTGAAATGCAGCCGAAAAACGATTTCTGATTGGGTTGAAAGCCCTTCCGCAGCTAATAAAATATCGTTGCGTAAAGCCTGGATCGAAACCGATTCCCCGCCGTCGAAGCCAATACTGAACTTAGGCGAAAGTTCCGACAATTCGGGATGCGTTTGCAGGTAATCATCCCAAGCTTTGACTAGCGGGCGAGTATCCAGTAACTCCTGGCGATCGATCCCTGCTGTCGGGCTTGCCATAATATTGCGAATCGGGTCAACTTCAACGCGGCGAGACGCTATCCCCAATTCCTGCAAGCGGTTCCAGACTTCCGGGGCAATTTCCGAGTTCACTTCTCGGATTTGCAAATTTGCCCGATTTGTCACTTGCAAACAGCCGGTACTGTATTGATCAGCCACATCGGCGATCGTCCGACACTGCTGCGCGTTTAAAATTCCCCCCGGAATCCGCATTCTCGATAAAACTCCGTCTCGGGCTTGGGAACCGTAAAATAAACCCGGACAAGTCGGCAAATCAGTCAAAGCTAACAAATAATCTCCTCCCCGTGCTACGCAGGGAATCCAAAAGTAAACGCCCACAAAGCGCCCCCGAAATCGGCATTCTGACTTTTACAGTTGCGGCACAGCGCCGGAATTGCACCGGACTTTCCCGCTTTCAGGTTTTAGAAAGGTATCACGAGCTGACCCACAGAAAGCAAAACCCTCAACTTTCTTAACAAAACTTCTGGCGATGGCGTCGCGCCCCGCAAGCTACGCCCCTGTCTCTCCTTACATCAGCTTTCCTAATCACAGTCATCAGTTTAACTGTCGCTAAACCCCTTTACAAACGTTAACAAGACCGTTAATAATAGAAACATCATCCGAACATTGACAACCAAATACAGCAATCATAAAACCATGACAACAACCTTACAGCAGCGCGAAAGCG
>NZ_JAUBOX010000175.1:0-3666 GCF_036700445.1 Microcoleus sp. T3_B1 | reverse complement strand
GACTAAGAAAAAATCCCTTTCCTCTTGGTGGCGTTTTGTCAAGTACAATTTATACAAAATTAGATGCGTTTACCCTGATAAAATATCCAAGTCTCCCAAACAAATTTGGAGCTGAATGCCGTTGAGAGAACCCGTCCACAAATAACTTAATCCCAAGAGTCTTTTGACGGTATTAAAAGCATCTTCAATCCTCCAGCGCCTACGATATAAATCTGCCACAACGTAGGGAGGTAATACATGAGGATCTAGTACGCTTGTTAAATAAGAATGCCAAATCTTACCTGAACGAACTTCAATCAGACGTAAGGTAATAAATGGAGTTTTTGCCGTTCCTGACCCGAGTTGCCACCCTTCGGGGTCTTTTTTCTTCAGTTCCTCATCTTGCTCTAACGCCCTAAGAGAATATTCAAATTTTCGGGCGCATTCTTGACTATATTCATACTCTTTTTCATTTTTAATCATGGGTTCCACCTTAATAAATCTATAGCAATAAGGCCCTTAGGATTTAACTGTCTGTCACGCTGAAAGAATTCTATAGAAGTTAAGCCGTAATCTCCTACAGGTTGATCTGAACGAAAAATTTCACCTTTATATTTGGATTTCTGTGCGCTACGATCCAAATGATTTAGTAATCTAGGGGCATTTTTTCGGAGATAATCGTAATCGACATCCTCGCTATCCCAACAAGCATCAAAATCTCCTGGGTCTGGCTTAATGGTAACAAAGCTGCCGTTGATATAAATTGTCCGGCAACCACCTGCTTTGAGTTGCTCCATTGCCATTCGCAGTCCGCGCATTAAACGCAACCTCAGCTCGTTGCTTCCAAATCGTTCTACAAATTCTTCCCATTAGCAAAAATGAACTCCTGGGGGTAAGTTGCCGTTTTCGCCGAATCCTGGAATCACTTACTCACACCTTAACACAGATGAAGATCCGGCTCTTGAGCGTACCATATTGCGATCGTTGTTGGGAAAATTGCGATCGCAGCGATAGCTTCATTGACGATCGCGGCCGACTGAGGTGGCGCTACCGATCGCCAAGAGAGAGCAAAAAATAAGCGCAAAACGCAACTTTTAAGGGTATTACGAATCCAAAACCCTTGATTCATAAAGCATTAAATAGAACGGAGAGGGAGGGATTTGAACCCTCGAAGGATGTTAACACCCTTAACAGATTAGCAATCTGCCGCTTTCGACCACTCAGCCACCTCTCCAAGATGACAGTAACTAACTATAGCACACACATCTTATTTTTGCCAACCCCTAATTTAAAAATCCCTCAATCCCTTAGTCTGTATACTTTCCGCCGCAGGCAAAAGGCAGATTTTACCCAATATCCGCCTCTGGCCCAACTCCAGACTCGAAACCTACTCCCCAAATCCCCTAGCCTTCAAGTGCTTTTCCCAACTAAAATTGGAACTCAAAAAGAACCTCTTAGTATACAAATATCCCAAGCGGTACAGGTGAGCCTTGCGATCGCCATCGAGATTAAAGTCCGTCGTCGTCACCCCAGCATCAGTCACATCAATATTAATCACCCTGCCCTTATCCATTTCTCGCTGGTGATAGCGGTCTCTTGCTTTCATCATCGTTCGGAACATCGCCGCCAGCATCGACAGCGGAGTATCAATCTTAGCTTTACTCTCAATTCCAGTATCGACCAATCGAAACCCAAAGGTAAACCAGCGCGGCATAGCAGGAGTCGCACCGACGGATTGTTTGTCATAAATCCACAGGGGGAAATTGCTCAAAATTCCGCCATCTACAATTAAGTCATCGCCGAGTTTTCCTGGTTCAAAAAATAGCGGAATACTCATCGACAACCGAACGGCTTCAGCCACGCTAAAATGTTCAGCACTTTTGAGTCGCAACTGCTCGTACAAAGGATCGGAATCCGTCGATTCGCGTCGGTGTAAGTCGTCGGGCAGCACCAACATTTCACCGCGACTGAGGTTGGATACTACTACTTTTAATTCCCGCTCTTTTACGATTTCTTTGACATCGGCAAAAGTGTGCAAGTTACCTCGACCGAGCATTGCTTCCAGCCACTGCCGGAACGGCTGCGCCGAATATTCTCCCATCTGACGGCTAACTGTGAGGAAAAGCAGCGTCCAAGCAGGAGATTGCAAGTCGTCTGCGGGGTCGCCGTTTAAAATTAGAGGACTGTTTTTTTGAGTTAAAAATATGCTGTAATCGAGCTGTCCTAAAATTTCCTCTAAATCATCTATTGACAAGTCGGTTGCCAATACTGCGGCAGTAATTGCGCCTGCAGAAGTGCCGGCCAATTTTCGCCACTGGATGCCCAAATCGCTACAGCACCTCAGTGCTCCTAAAAACGCAACTCCGCGCACGCCACCGCCTTCAAAAACCCCGTCGGCATAGATTTGACCGTTTTCGTCGGGAGGCGGAAATTTGCTGAGAATTGTTTGTTTTTCGGTGGCGGTGATTCTGACACCGGGTTCTTGCAAAATTTGCTGCGGATACCACTTGCTCATGGGAAATACCTCGGATCGATTTGGGATTTTAGATTTTAGATTGATATCTATTGTTCTTGATTTTTGTCGGCATCCATTGCCTCTTTGACGTATTGTTGAACTTGCGATCGCACTTGTTCGTAGGCCACCGACGCGCACCAAGGTCGGAGAGATAAAATAGTTGTATCTGGAGTAATCTCAGCTACCAAACAAGTCGGGGGCGGATTTTCCAACACCAGCGGGTGAGAGTGGGCAATTTCTAATAACTCAGCTACAGTTGGACGAATTGGTCGATCGCCAATATCAATCTTCAAGTCTACTCGCCTCGTTCCCATTGCCGTTGTATTTTTCAGTGTACCGTTAAACAACTGATTGTTCGGGACAATAATTTTTATGCGATCGTCTGTCACCACGGTTGTTGAAAAAATCCCGATGCTGTCCACCACTCCCTTAACATCGCCAGCTTCAATCCCATCCCCGACTTCAAAAGGCCGCAAACTAATCAACATTACCCCAGCAGCAAAGTGCGACAAAGTATTTTGCCACGCCAAACCTATCGCCAAACCCGCGGCACCCACCACCGCAACCACGCTGGTAGTTTGAATTCCCAACTGACTCAAAGCGGCGACTACTCCCACTACCAAAATCGTAATTTCAGCAGCTTGAACTAAGAATTTCCGCAGGGTGGCTTCGGTGCGACTCAGTGCTCGGCGAGTCACGCGGCCCGCAAAGCCGATCGCAAATCGCGTAATTAACAAAATGCCGATCGCCCACAGCAGTTGAGGTACAATTTTAAACCCCAATTCTACGAATTTTTTCGAGAATTCTTGGGCTACTTCCAAGGCTTGTGTTCTTTCTGCATTTAGCTGAGAATAGAAGGTTTGGGCTATTGGTAAAAACGTCTGAATAACTGTCATATCAATTGGGAATTGGGAATTGGGAATTGGGCATTGGGAATTGGGAATTGGGCATTGGGCATTGGTAAACGCGGTCTCAGTCTTATCGATCACTCCGAGAGTCCGACAGGGGTTAAAAACCCCTGTCTCATAGCTAAAGTCCTCTAAAAGAGGACTAAAATCAATAATTTCCTCGTTCAAACTCTTGAGTCGGTTTAAACTGATATCTTGCACCATTGTCAGCAACAGGCAAGATGCCTGTTCCACAAAATATAAATTTTCTTGTGGAACAGGCAT
>NZ_JAUBOX010000001.1:321252-330393 GCF_036700445.1 Microcoleus sp. T3_B1 | reverse complement strand
TTGAGTGAATTATCTCAGTCTACATCAATTGTCTGCCTTATGGCGGGAAATGTCTAAGAAAAACTCGTCCTGGAGATTACTCCTGGACTGTGCGGGTGAGGTCATCAGTTAGCGACTCACACATAATAAGGTATAAAAAAGCAATGATAGTCCCAACCAAATCAGAAAGCAATACCGAGTTAATTGCAATGCTTGGCAAATTAGCGGCGCTGCGATCGGGTGAACCGACTCGCCTAACAGCGGTTTGTGTTTGAGAACTCCGCGATAGGAATTGGTCCCTCCTAGTTGTACTCCCAAGATGGCGGCGTAAACGCACTCGCTCCAACCGGAATTGGGACTGGCATCTTTAACAGCATCTCTCTGACAAATTTGCCAAATGTAAATCGGTTTGCCAGATATAACGGCTAAAGTAATCACTGTTAGCCGGCAAGGAATCCACGTCAGTACGTCTTCTAGTTTGGCGCTAAACCATCCTAAATCAGTGTATGGCGCTTCTTTGTAGCCGACGGTAGAATCTAATGTGCTGGCTGCTTTGTAAGCGATCGCCAAGGGGACGATCGCACTCGCCCACATCGAGTTAGGATCGATCGGGCGATCGGTAACACTTAATAATAGATGCGGCAGAGCGAACCCAAGTAAGGCATAAAATAGCGGTGCTGTCACGCCATCGACTGCATTCTCTGTTACAGTTTCTAACACGGCTCGCAGAATTTCTGGCTCGGATAAGTTTTCGGTATCCCGGCCGACGTAAAGGCTCAACCTTTCTCGCGCCTTGACTAAATCTCCAACATTTAAAGGTGCTAGCACATCCTCTGCTGCGGCCCTCAAACTGCGACCTGCAAAACAGCTTGCGAGCAAAATGGTCTGTATGGCAATACCTAAAAGAGGATGTACCCAACTAGCAGCTTGGACGATCGACCAACTGACAGTATAACTGCCTACAATCAGTCCGATCGCTAGTATTGTACCAGCACCTCGTAGCAACAGTTGGTGCCGAGATCCAGCGGGACTAGCACCTGCTTCAGGCATTTTACCTGCGGGATTATTCCATATATTAAAGACAAATCGAGTATAGCGGTCGATCGCCCAACCCATCGCCTGCACGGGATGCGGCCAACCCCAAGGATCGCCGATCGAATAATCCAACACCGCAGCTAAAATCAAAACAGGAAATTCATCCGGCATCATTATATATTGTGTCAAACTTGATAGTCCGGCCGAGCAGGAGCGATCGCAATGGTAGCGCAGGTTTTAACTACTGCTACCCTTGCGGAGGCAAGATTTTTGAGCTGCAATTTTAACGGCTGAGATTACTTTCGTCGCGGAGCAAGTGTACGTTCTGCTCCCAATTAACACCGTCAAAGGGTAGGATCTGAAAGTGTTCGATGGCATAGTCGTCAAGACAGCGGACGTTGACATCGAAATGATCGGGATGCGATCGGGGGCGATAGAACGAGTGAATGCCGCAAATTCGGCAGAAAGTATGTTGAGCAGTTCCTGTATTAAATGTATAGGTGGTCAAAACATCTTCGCCACTGAGCAAGGTAAAACGTTCCGGCGGCACAATGAGGTGCAAAAATCCCTTCTTTTTACAGATAGAGCAGTTGCAATCAGATGCTTCGTGTTTGTCAACGGCGACACGGAAGCGGACAGCACCGCAGTGACAGCCGCCAAAGTAGGTAACAAGTGTTGCGTCCATGTGTGCTTGCTGGCGATCGAATGAATGAACTTACCATTTAAATGATAAAGCTAGTTTCTTCCCCAAGAGCGGCTTGCCAACTGCGGACATCATAGTATAAGTCTTCGAGGGAAATACTGTACAGCGCTTCGGCAAGTTTTTTGTGCAATCGGTTCCACAAACTGAATGTTACCCAGTCCTCTGCTTGTGTCGCGTCGGGAAAATGTCGAGGTAAAGGTTCAATAGTTTCACCTACAGCCTCTAAGATTTGTCCTAAAGAGATTTGAGCGGGCTGGCGGGCCAATTGATATCCTCCTTGGGCACCCCGAACAGATTGGACTAAACCGGCTCGTCGCATTTCAATCAGCAATTTTTCTAGATACGGAGCAGGTAACTCCTGTCGCTTCGCTATCGATTTCACCGATGTCGGGCCAAAGCGAGGTTGCAAACTTAGATCCAGTAATGCTTTGACACTGTAGTGTCCGCGTGTGGTTAACTTCATGGGATTTTAAGAGCGGGGCAAATATTCAGCTAGCTGATAGCTGATAGCTTATGCTACCGAGTTTAGAGATTGCTCGCACCGGTTGCAGCTACTCCTCAAGAAAGACTGCAGGTTGTTAAAAATATTTAGATAATAGTGGTTAACAATTGAGCCGATCGGTGTAATATAGTTTTACGACCAGCTATAAAGCTAAAGTTTCTTGGTCAAACCAAAAACCAACCGAGAAAAAATCCGTACACCAGTTGAATATTTCAGGACTCAGTAAATGGCTAAAAAGAAAAATATCGAACCCCTTGAAGGCGAAGATCTGATCAAAAAGGTCAAAGACCTAGAGAACCTTACCAAGGAAGAAAAAGCTAGAGCCTGTGGCTACTACACCGTTACCAAGAACGGCGTAGAACGGGTTAACATGATGAAATTCCTGAATGCGCTGATTGATGCAGAAGGCATTCAGCTAGACGGGAAGCAAAACGGCAATGGACGCGGCGGACGCTCTGCCAGCTATCGGATTAGCGTTCAATCTAACGGCAACTTACTGATTGGAGCGGCCTACACCAAACAGATGGAACTCCAGCCAGGAGATGAATTTGAAATCTCTCTGGGACGCAAGCACATTCACCTGCGCCAAATCGATCGAGAAGAAGAAGTAGCCTAGGCCTTTACCACTTGCTTTGACTTCTTGCTTGAACTGGTTGGTTTGACTTCAAGCATTGACTGCAAGCAGAGAATTGGCTCTGAAATCTTTCTGTGAGCCTAAAACACTATGGCTTCTATAGATGGCAATGGCTCGACAAAAGCCACTGCCACTACTTTATATTTTCCGAGAATACCTATTCTCGACCCCTCGCTATATCCGTTTGGACAAGCGGGGGATCTTCCGCGTAGCAGTTAAAGAGAAGTTCGGCAACGGATTGTGTACCGGATGTAACGGATGTAACGGATGGATGTTCGGCAGCCAATAGTGTACGGGATTTAACGGATGTAATTGATGAACCGAAGAGGTTTGAAGGAAGAATTAGGTTTGGTTGAGCTAGGAAACTCACCAAAGCAAGAAAATGGCGGAGGTATTCTGGGCCAAGAGTGCGTAATACGAGTTTAAAAAAAAGAATGCAACTGTCGGCAAACTCCAAAGCACGAGCTTCCTCATCCATCCCCAATTATTTAATCTAAAATCTAAAATCTAAAATCTAAAATGGTATAAGTCTCGTGCTTGCTCCTGATTTGTGTCTGGGTGGGAGGGGTTTTGATGGCAAGGAAACACCTCGATCGCCCCTAAGTGAAATTACAGGCTGGAACAGTTAAAGTGTTAGGGAGCAATTAGTCATCAGCCTATGCCGTTGCCCCGATTCGCGAGCAAAACTTCTCAACACCAAACAAAAATCTCCCTGCGTCGCCTTCTAGTGGCCTCTTTTGTGCTGCAAATCGTCGCAGCAGTTGCGATTGTCGGGTATCTGTCCTTTCGCAACGGAGAAAGAGCAGTCGAAGAGCTCGCCGAGAAATTGATCGCGGAGACGGGAAAGAGAGTGGAAGAAAAGCTGATTTCTTTTCTCGAACCTACCCAGTGGGTAAATAAACTTAACGCTGAAGCGATCGAGCGCGGTGAATTAAACTTACAGTTAGAAAAGCCGCAGCCTCGGGGAGAGAAGTTCCTCTGGCAACAAATGCGATCTTTTAAAACCATTCAATGGATATCCTTCGGTGCTGAAAAATCAGGGGAATATCTCGGAATTTGGCGCAACCCCACGGATAACAGCTTGCAAATTGTCGCGGCGAACAAGTCTACCAACTTTCACAGCATTTACTACGCTACCGACGGCAACGGCACTCGCACCGATAAATTAAAGGCAGAACCCGGAATCTACGATGCCCGTCTCCGCCCCTGGTACAAAGAAGCTGTCGCAGCTAATAAACCGATTTGGACGAGCATTTATCCGGGTTTTACTCCTGGGACTGTTTTTATTGCTGCTAGCCAACCAATTCGCGATCGAAATGGTAAATTGCTGGGAGTTAGTGCCGTAGACTTTTCGCTCTCGGATCTTCAGCAATATCTCCATCGCATCAAGCTTAGCAAAACGGGACAAATTTTCGCGATCGAACGATCGGGCTTGCTGGTTGCCAGTTCAAGTCAAGAATCACCCTTTAGAAAGATGTCGGGAAAGCAGCAACTGCAGCGGCTGAATGTTTTAGACAGCCAAACTCCTGTCATTCGCACCGCAGCCGAGTATTTGTACGAACACTTCGGGGGCTTTGGCGACATTAAGCAGCGGCAGCAACTGCAATTTAGCCGAGACGGGCAGGCATATTTTGTGGAAGTGCTGCCGTTTTCTGATGTTTACGGTTTGAACTGGCTGATTGCGATCGCAGTTCCCGAATCCGATTTCATGGGGCAAATTAACAAAAATACGCGCACTACAATTTTACTTTGTTGGGGGGCGCTGCTGCTATCGACAATTGCTGGAGTGCTGACAGCGAGGTGGGTAACGCTGCCGCTGCTGCGGCTCAATGAAGCAGCTAAAGATATTGCCGCCAGAAAGTTCGATCGCGCTGTTGCTGTCAGCAGGCTTGATGAAGTTGGGGAATTAGCGCAGTCTTTCAATGAGATGGCAGATCAACTGAAACAGTCTTTTCAAGCTTTGGCAGAAAGTGAAGAAAAATTTGCCCAACTGGTAGAAAATTTGCCCGTTGGAGTCTCGACGATCAATCCGGGCGGCGCAGTTATTTTCATGAATTCGGCTGGAGAGCAAATATTAGGCAGGGGAGAAATGCCCGATGCCACCGCAGCAGAGCTACCACAAGCTTATCAAATTTATATAGCAGGCACTAATCAACTTTACCCGGTCGAGCAAATGCCGTTTGTGCGGGCGTTGAGTGGCTTGGAGGTGATTGCTGAAGATATGGATATTCGCCGAGACGGAAAAAATATTCGTTTGGAAGTGCGAGCGCTGCCGGTGTTTGATGGTGCGGGGAATATCCTTTATGTTATTACTGTTTTTAAAGATATTACGGCTCGCAAACACGCAGAGCAAATATTGGCTGACTACAACCGTACCCTCGAAATTGAAGTAGTCGATCGCACGAGGGAGCTAGCCTCGATCAATGCCCGCTTGCAGCTCGAAATTGAGGAGCGCCAGCAAGCTGAAAAAATTATCCGTCAAGAGCGCGACTTTAATTTAAAGATTATCGAAAATTCTCCGATTTTTTTTGTGGCGATCGACTCTGAGGGTAAAATCCTGCTGGCGAATAACAGTATGCTGGAAGCGGTGGGCTATACTGCCACAGAAGTTGCAGGCAAAGATTACTTAGCTACATTTGTACCCCCAAGCGATCGAGCCGGATTACATTCAATTTTTACGGGCGTAACAGCGCGGGAGCAAACGGTTAACGAACATCGCATTCTCACTTCGGACGATCGGACTTTGTTAGTCGAGTGGCACGGCACACCGGTGCTAGACGAAGGTGGCCGCCTGGATTTCTTGTTTGGATTTGGGATTGATATTGGCGATCGCAAACAAGCAGAATTAGCCTTGCAAAAAAGCGAAGCTCTGTTTCACAAATTAGCGAACACTGTTCCCGGAGAACTTTACATCTTCGTGCAGCATCCCGACGGCTCAGTCAAGATGGAATATATCAGTCCTCTGTGCCGAGAAATTCAAGAATTAGAGCCGGAGGAAATCCAGAACAACTCTGCTTTACTCTACGAACAAATGCACCCGGACGATCGATCCAGTCACTTCGAGGCAATTGTCAAAAGTGCCACTGATCTAGAACTATTTTCCCACGAGTGGCGGATTGTGACAGCATCGGGAAAACTCAAATGGCTGCAAGGTTATTCTCGACCAGAATTGCGCGAAAATGGAGATATTGTCTGGCACGGCATAATTATTGATACGAGCGATCGCAAACAAGCAGAACAAGAACTCCAACAAGCCAAAGAAGCCGCAGAAGCTGCCAACAAAACTAAAAGCCTCTTTCTCGCCAACATGAGCCACGAATTGCGAACCCCCCTCAACGCCATTCTCGGCTTCGCTCAATTAATGGAACCCAGCGCTAATTTAACTTTGGCGGAAAAAGAAAATATCCAAATTATTCGCCGCAGCGGAGAACACCTGCTCCAACTGATCAATCAAGTCTTAGACTTATCTAAAATTGAAGCTGGGCGCATGACACTCAACCCCAAAATCTTTGACTTGTACCGCTTGCTGGGGGACGTGCAGAATATGTTTCAAATTGCGGCGAAAAATAAAGGATTGCAAGTAATTATTGACTGCTCTTCCGATGTCCCCCAATACGTGCAAAGTGATGAGGTTAAGTTGCGACAAGTGTTGATTAATCTCTTAGATAATGCGGTTAAATTTACCCCCAAAAATGGTTCAGTTTCAGTCACAGTTGGGCAAAATAAATTCCGAATAATTAACCCTACAAAAAACGATTTTTTAAATGTTGCTGAACATCAAGAAATAGTTTTTATTGGGTTTGAAATAGCCGATACAGGAGTTGGCATTTTGCCGGAACAATTAGAAAGCATATTTGAATTATTGGTGCAAACTTCATCAGAAAAAAAAGTTCAAACAGGTACGGGTTTAGGATTAAACATCAGCCGCGAGTTCATAAGATTAATGGGGGGCGACATTACTGTCGAGAGCGAAGTGGGACACGGCACAGTCTTCAAATTTGACATTCAAGTTGTTAGCGCAGCGGGTGCTGGTGAAGCGATCAATAAATATGTTCAAGTCAATGATTTATCGCCGATTTCAAGTATGGTACAAGAAAAAATATCTGATAGTGCTGCAATATTTACGCTGGACTCCAAGCCGAAAGTTTCCTCAGAATGGACGAGCAATCTAAAACAGGCCGTCCGTGAGGCTGACTTCGACTTGATTGCCAGAAGTATTGAGGAAATCGGTATCGATAATGATGTTTTTGCGGAAGTTCTGATGAATCATCTATATAATTTTGATTATCAAAAAATACTAGATTTGATTGCTGAAATTGAGCTGTAGGTTGCGCCGAAGATTAACTTATACAGCCTTTCTCAGTAACAGTGCGGTACGGTTGAGAATTGTCAGGTAATCAGTAGACAAGAGTGCCTAAATTTTTGATGAATAGACAAACCAAACCGCAGATTAAGGCAGATGAACACAGATTAACGCAGATCATTTCTATATCTGCGGGCTATTGGCAATAGATATGGAATTGCTCGCCCGCGTACCTCACGAAAGTTTAGAAAGGCTATATAATAATTATTATTGTTGATTTGCAGGTAATAATTTAGGAATGAGAATTAAATAACTTCCACTCTTGAAAGTGGGATGGGCGTCCCGCCCGTCCAAAAAAGACGGGCGGGACGCCCATCCCACAATAACAATTAAATTTGTAAGTTATTTAATTCGCGATCCTTAGTCAGTCCTGGACTCAAGAACATACCTCAAAAAATATTTAAATATTGTGACAGTTTCGTCCCGGACTATTTGTGTTGGACTTAACTTTTTTGAAGCTAGAGTTAACCCCCCCGATCGCGCTTTTGATAAGGGGCAATCGAGGGGGTTAACTATTATTTGTCAAGTATCTGAGGATATCAAGCAGGGTTCGCTTCGGCTCGTTTTTGTAGCAGGCGGGCAATTTCAGCTTTTTCTACAAGTCCGACGAGGACACCGTTTTCGCGAATGACGGGGAGTTCTTGTACTTTGAGTTGTTCCAGAAGGGTGACGACTTCGAGGAGGGATAATTCCGGTTTGACGGTGGTGGAAAATTCGATCGGCTTCAGGAGTTCTTTCACTAAAACTTCGGGCCAGCGTCCAGTAGGAATGGTTTTGAGGTCGTCAAGGTCGATCGCCCCTACCAATTGTCCGGCATCATCTGTTGCCAGGAACCGGCGCCAGGTATGGGCGCTACCGATAACGTAGTTGTTGGCAAATTCTCTGAGGGACAAGTCTTGGGAGACGATCGGACTTTCGGGGGTAACAGCATCTGCGGCGGTCAAACCTGCTAGTTTATTTTGGACTGTGGCATATTGGGCAGATTGACCGGCATTTTGCAGTAAGAACCAACCGATTACTAGATTCCAAATATTGCCAAAGATGCCTGTAGCAATGGCAATCCAACCAATTATTTGACCGACGCGGCTAGCAAAAATTACACCTTTGTAAGGGTTGCCAGTAATTTTCCAGACGATCGCTTTGAGGATGTTGCCGCCGTCGAGGGGCAAACCGGGGATTAAGTTAAATAAGGCTAAAACTAAGTTGATGTAAGCTAAAAGTCCGACGATGGCGGCTGCGGGGCCTGTGAGACCAGCACCGATGCCTATGGCTGTTAACAAACCGGATAGAAATAAGCTAACCAACGGGCCTGCAATTGCTACCCAAAATGCTTCGGCTGGGGTTTTGGATTCTCTTTCTAAATTAGCCAGTCCGCCAAACAGAAATAGCGAAATCGATTTCACGCCAATTCCCTGTTTAATGGCTACCCAACTGTGTCCTAATTCGTGGGCTAAGACGGAAGCAAATAACAGTAACGCTGTGAATAATCCCAGCATCCAGGGCGCTACGGGGCCTAATGTGGGAAACAGGGCAGCTAATGCGCCGCCGTACTGCCAGGTTACTAAACCCAGAACTAAAAACCAAGATGCGTTGACAAAGAAGGGAATCCCAAACAGGTTGCCGACGCGAAATGTACCGTTCATAATGGCTAACTCTGATTTTACGAATGAGAGGTTTTTCTCTCTGTCTCCTTATCGTAACGAAACGTAACGGCGATGTTAATGTTTCAATTAGGGTGTTATCCGTCTGTGGAGGTTCGGTTTGCTGAATAATTACCGCCGACTGCGGTTTGGCCCGCTAGGGGTTAAAAATCCTTATCTCAAAACGGAAGTTCTTGCTATGAGGCTTGAGGAGGATATCTGTTTTAGTTTTCTGTTTTAATTTTCAGCCGGTTTTAACTCAAATCTTGCACCTCTGTCATGAAC
>NZ_JAUBOX010000001.1:303803-321152 GCF_036700445.1 Microcoleus sp. T3_B1 | reverse complement strand
AGGCAAGATGCCTGTTCCACCACAGATGGATTTTCTTTTTGCACCATTGTCAGCAACAGGCAAGATGCCTGTTCCACCACAGATGGATTTTCTTTTTGCACCATTGTCAGCAACAGGCAAGATGCCTGTTCCACAACAGATGAATTTTTTTTCTTGTGGGGAGTAGGAGTTGGGCATTCTGCCCGTCATGAACAGGCAAGATGCCTGTTCCACAAAAATTAAATTTTATTGTGGGGAGTAGGGGTTGGGCTTCTAGCCTGCCCATAAAAGCCTGATTGAGAATGGTGCAACCTATGAGTTTCAAGCAGGTTTAACTATAATGACTTACCCTAAGAATAGTTTAGATCCTAATAATTATGCCAGAATCCTTTTTGCTCGGCCGGCTGATGCTGCAATTAAACAGCGAAGTCGCTGATATTATTACAGACTTATCCGCTGTTGCTTTAACTCCCGATGGCCATTTGTGGCTGGGTTCCGATGAAACGACTTCGATCGAGCGTTTGTCGCTTGTCGCGCCTCATATTTTTGGAGAACATCAAAGATTTGCGATCGCAGATTTTATCGATCTACCTGGAAAATGCGAAATCGATATCGAAGGAATTGATTTCAGCAAAGATTATCTTTGGGTGGTCGGTTCTCACAGCACCAAACGCAAAAAAGCTAAAGGCAAAAACCCCGAAAAAGACATTGAAAGATTAGCACAAATCGTGACAGAGGTCAACCGCTATTTACTGGCGCGCATTCCTATAAAAGACGGGATTTTGTGCAAGTCAATTCCCGATTCTGACAATCCCGAAATTCAACTGACAGTGGGATGCCTGCAGCGGACAGAAACAGGCAATTTGCTGACAGACGCGCTCAAAGATGACACCCACCTCGGCTTGTATTTATCTGTGCCGATTCCGAGTAAAGAAAATGGATTCGATATTGAGGGGTTGGCGGTGCGGGGCGATCGCATTTTGCTCGGTTTGCGGGGGCCGGTGCTGCGGGGTTGGGCGATAATTTTAGAAATAAAAGTTGAAGAGGCAGAACCGGGAGTTTTAAGGCTTAAGGAAATTGGGAAAGGAGGGAAATTGTACAACAAACATTTTGTTGATTTGAACGGTTTGGGCGTGCGAGAATTGTGCTGGGACGGAAAAGATTTGATTGTTTTAGCCGGGCCGACGATGACTTTATCGGGGGCGACGAGGGTTTTTCGGTTGAAGGGAATTTTAGGGCGATCGGGCGACAGTATTACTGGGCAAGATGGGGGAGATTTGGAGGTATTGTTTGACTTGCCTTTTAAGGTTAATACGGACAATGCTGAGGGGTTGAGCCTGTTTCCATATTTGGACGGGCAGAATTCGCTGTTAGTGGTTTACGATTCGCCGGATGCGGGGAGAATGGTTGATAAAAATGCTATTCTTGCTGATGTTTTTAGGTTAGGTTTGTAGTAGTATGGTGCGTCATAACGGGAGATATTTGGGAGGATTCATCAGCCATGAAATGACGCAGCATACGATTAGGAATCTGCGTCAGAGGGAATTTTTCCTAGAATTAATTCGACATGAACTGACGCACCCTACAAATTGGGTCAATTGTCGATCGCGTCCCTTCGCCCCTGGCTGTAGCGTTTCAATTCATCAATTAAGTGAGTATCGTTAGAAGCTGTTCTCGCGCCCGCTTCCGCCGCCCAGCGCTTCAAATCTTCAATTTGCGATCGCGCGATCGCAGCTAAAGGTACTGTATCCTCGATCGACCTCAAAATATCCTCGGTCATCAAATCCCGGCGCTGTCCGTTGACAAAAGTGCCAAAAGCCCGATATAACCCATCTATTACAACTTGCTCGATTTCTGCACCGCTAAAATTCTCAGCGCGTTTCGCCAAAACTCCCAAATCAAACTCCCGCAATCTAGTCGGCCGAAGTCGCTGCAAATGCACTTTAAAAATATCTTGCCTTTCCGATTCTGAGGGCAAATTTAAAAAGAAAATTTCATCAAATCTGCCTTTTCTGAGCAACTCTGCCGGCAAAATCCTGACGTTATTTGCCGTTGCGACAATAAACACCGGACTGGTTTTTTCCTGCATCCAAGTAATCAAACTGCCGAATACCCGGCGCGAAGTTCCCGAATCGCCGTCGCTGCCGCTGATAATGTTGCCGAAGGCTTTATCTATTTCATCGATCCACAAAACACAAGGTGCGATCGCCTCTGCTAATTGTATCATTTGCCTGACGCGACTTTCGCTTTCCCCGACCACGCCGCCAAACAATCTCCCAGTATCCAATCGCAACAGTGGCAAACGCCATTCTGAGGCTATTGTTTTCGCAGATAAAGATTTGCCCGTTCCTTGAATTCCTACTAACAAAACTCCTTTCGGATTCGGTATACCGTAGCGACGCGCTTCGTCAGTAAAAGCATCTTGCCGCATCTTTACCCACTGTTTCAAATTCTCCAAGCCCCCCACACTTTTTAGGGATTCTCTGGAGTTAAAAAACTCCAAAATGCCCGTTTGGCGAATTGCTTGCTGTTTTTCCTCCAAAACTCCGTCAATATCTGACTCGTTAATTTGCTGTTTGGCGGCCAAAGCTTTAGCCAAAACCCGCCCGATTCTAGCGCGACTCAAACCCTGACAAGCTTTAACCAACTGTTCCCTTGCTAAACCGCTAACTTGCAACTGTTGCGGCTTTTCCACAACGTGGGAAATTAAACTGTCGATTTCTTGGACGTTGGGCAAAGGAAAATCAATTACTGTGACTTCTTCTTTCAATTCCTCCGGCAATTCCAGCGTGTGAGAAGTAAGAACTATAGTTTTTTTGCTACGCTTCAATTCCCGCGTTAAATTCCGCAATTCCCGCACTACCGCCGCATTTTTTTCGGTGTATGGATATTTCAAAATGGGGTGCAAATCCCGCAGTACAAATATGGTATATTCTTCTACAGCAGTTTTGCTGACGCGATCGAGCGCCGCCATTACCGAACCTTTCCCAGAACCGTTATCCTCCCAGCCTCGCACAATATCCCACCGCAATACCCGGCGCGCGGGACTTACTTGCAGCGCTACTTGGGCAATTACGGCTTCGACCGGTTCCTCCTCCGCGCCGACAATGTACAGCAGCGAATAGCGGGCGCGAATCATCAAATCTAGTCGTTTTACCAGTGCCTCGAAATGGGTATTTTTACCGCCCTTGACGACATCTAATTCTTTGGGATTTGGGTAATTGTCGGTCATTTTAGTGGATATTTTAGAGGGAAATTCAACTTTATTAAATATTTTGTTCGCAGTCAGGATTTTAGTCCTTAAAATGATTTAACCCAACTAAAGGTTTGTAGTAAGGAAGTTAGTCCTTAACGGGAGCATCTCATATTTGTAAAAATACTTCTTCTGGCTCCTTCCTTCTTCTGGCTCCTTCCTCCTTCCTCTTTCCTTCTTCCTCTTTCCTTCTGCCTCCTGCCTCCTGCCTCCTGCCTCCTGCCTCCTGCCTCAAAACTCCAATTTCTAGCGGAGGGCTGCAAAGGTGAGATGCTCCCGTCCTTAACAACTATTTAACCGGACTAAATTCCGTACTGCAAACATTAAAATTATAACAGCCTAGTACGCAATTGACTACTTAGCAACTTTTCGAGCTTGTTTCACCATTTCAATGAGAGTGTGGTGAGCATCTTCGGCATCTTTTAAAGTGCGATCGAAATTTACTCTGACGGGCACTGTTTCGTCGTTGACTTTAGCGGTTAAATCCATGCCGTTGGCATCAATAGCGAGCATTTGAGCTTCTGTCGCCTCTGGTTTGCCGCCAAATGCTTGAGCATATAGCACGACAGCGTTAGCGTGGTCTTCGTTCATGTGAGTGCAGATGCGATCGCTAATCTCAGTGGAAAACTGTTCTGACATGGGGAGATTCCTCAGATGCAATATCGATCGATTGTACTGCGATCGGTACAAAGATTTCAACCGCTATCAATTGCATCAAGAGTTATGAGGGATATATAACTAAATTCTATCCGCGTAAATCGGCGTTGATTTGAGGTTAAACAATCAAATTATTCAACTATAATGATAAAATATTACTTTCTTAATATTGCATAGTAACATGAAAAACTCTAGCGCTTATATCGAACTACTCAAAACATTTCCGCCGCGACCCATAACTGCTGAGGAGCAGTTAATGGCAACTCAAGAAGCGATCGACTCTTTGTTGGATAAAGGCGAACTGACTCCCGACGAACGCGACTACCTCAACGTACTGGGAACCCTTGTTTATGAGTACGAGCAAACTTTAGAACCCATACCTGACATTTACGGAGTAGAACTGTTAAAGGCTTTAATAGAAGAATTTGAACTCAGACAAAAAGACCTAGTTCCTATTTTTAAAACCGAGTCTATTGTCTCTGACATCCTCCGTGAAAAGCGCCAACTTACAACCCAACACATACAAAAACTTGCAGAGTTTTTCTGCGTCTCGCCGGCTGTTTTCTTTCCGCTGCATCCAGTTCAAACAACTACTTGAATTGAAAAACCTATTTTTGTTTGTAGTAAGGACTTTAGTCCAGAAACCGGGTTTTTACGATAACACGCATTGTCACCGAGAGATTCTATAAAAACCCGATTTCTTTAATCGGAGTGCGTAAATCCTGAGAATGCTTCCTTTTCATTGCTTTTTAAAGGCGACACAGTTTATCATAATTAGCAACTAAAGAGAATTTAAACAACCTGCCATGCTGTGGACGCCCGGACAAATTCTGAGAACTCGCCCCTACCGCATTGACACCATCCTGGGAATGGGGGGATTTGGCATGACTTACAAGGCCACACACTTGCAACTTAACTATCAAGTTGTCCTCAAAACGCCAAATCTGAGTTTGCAAAATGACCCGGAATACGCCAACTTTGTTCGCAGATTTATCCGCGAAGGGCAAATCTTAGCCAAATTTTGCCAAAACGCGCATCCTGGAATTGTCCGCATTAGCGATTTGTTTGAGGAAAAAGGCCTTCACTGTTTGGTAATGAATTTAATTTGCGGGCAAAGTTTATTTGATACAGTACGGCAACAGGGACGACTCCCGGATACAGAAGCAGTGGCAATTATCCGCCAAATTGGAGAAGCATTAAGTGATGTTCACGAAGCCGGAATTGTCCATCGAGATGCCCATCCGGGTAATATTATGTTGCGTCCCAAGGGGCAAGCAGTATTAATTGATTTTGGTCTTGCGAGTGAATTAATGCCAACTATTATTAGTAGCAGACATCCTCATAACCCTGCTTTTGCTCCTTGGGAACAGCCTATCGAAGGTAGTGGTAAACCAACGGTTGATATTTATGCTTTGGCTGCATCTTTATATTATGCGGTAACGGGACAAGTGCCAACAGCTTCCCTCAATCGGCATTTTAGAAATGAAGCATTGCCATCTGCCAAAAATTTTGGGGTGAAGGATTGGGTGAATTTAGCAATAGAAAAAGGGATGGCATCCGATCCGCAAAAGCGGCCGCAGTCGATGAAAGATTGGTTGGGTTATCTGCGGGAACCGATTCCGCCAACAGTTGCCGGTGTTTCGGTACAGCTTAAATCGGCGCAGGGTGTTGATTATACTCGTCTTCTGGATGTTGATTATACTCGTCTTCTGGATGTTGATTATACTCGTCTTCTGGATTCGGTACTTAAATCAGCGCGGGGAGTTGACTATACTCGTCTGCGGGATTTATTGGCTGCGGGGAAGTGGAAAGAGGCGGATAGGGAAACATTCAAGGTGATGCTGAAAGCTGCTAGACGGGAGAAGGAAGGTTGGTTCACAGTTGAATCGATCAACAATTTTCCTGGCGATGATTTGCGGGCGATCGACCAATTGTGGGTAAAATACAGTCAGGGTCGCTTTGGCTTTAGCGTTCAGAAAAAGATCTGGTTGGAAGTAGGCGGTGAAGTTCGTTATGAGACTGAATGCAAGCTGGGAGAGCGTGTGGGTTGGCGAAAAGAAAAGACGGGTTGGCGAAAGAGTTGGTTGAACACAAGTGAGCTAACCTATAATAAACAAGCACCTAAAGGTCACCTCCCTTGGTATTGGTGGGTAGGTCGAAGAAGAGAGGAAAAGTTGGATAGTTGGGGTTTTGCAGGGTTGGGGTTTCTTCTCTCGCATCGAGAGCTGTAAGCTTTAGTCTATAGCGATTTCAGCCCCTTGTCAATTTTTTTTTTGAGAACCTTTTTCTACGAAGTTATCGGCTTTTGATCATTTCATTACCTGCTACGCGGGGGTTTACTCTTCAAACAACAGACTCGCGAAATTCGGGTGATAGCAATTGGCCAACACAAACTGTTCGGGGCTCAGAAACCGGGTTTTTTACGAAATATTCGGTTGTAGCCAGCAGATTCGGTAAAAACCCGGTTTCTTTGGTCAGTGCGTCACTCCTAATCTACTCTAAATTCGAGACTAAATGATGCGTTATGCGATCGTGATCGAAAAAACACCCAATAACTATTCAGCTTATGCGCCCGATTTACCCGGATGTGCAGCCACAGGCGCTACCCTTGCAGAAGTACAGCAGCAAATTAAAGAAGCGATCGAATTTCACTTAGAAGGGTTGCGAGAGGAGGGTTTACCCATTCCCGAACCAACTACTCTCTGTGAGTATGTAGAAGCATGGTAGTAGGACGAAATATTTCATGAATTAAATCTGCAAAATTCAAGGATAATAAATTTATGCTATACTTGAATTCTAATTTTTAACCCCAGATTCACCTATGCCAACTTTAACTGATATTGGCACTTTAATTATCTGCGAGCCACACCTTCGCAATGGCATCCCTATTATTGCAGGTACTGCCACATCGGTGCAGCGAATCGTAGTCTTATACAAACAAGGTAATAGTGCTGAGGAAATAGCAGCGGATCTGGATCATCTCACCTTAGCGCAGGTTTATGCTGCACTGACTTATTATCACGCAAATCGAGCAGAAATAGAAGCAGATTTAGCGGCTGAACAAGCAGAATATGAACGTTTGGCAGCATTAAATCGGCTAAAAATGCAGGAAAAAGCATGAGCCAAATTCGTCTTTACTTAGATGAAGATTCACGAAGTAAAAAACTATTGCAAGCTTTACAAAGTCGTGGTGTAGATGTTATTACAGTTGCCGAAACAGGGATGTTATCTCGCAGCGATGAAGAGCAATTAATTTGGGCTTTTACTAATCAAAGGGTAATTTATAGTTTCAACATTAGGGATTTTTATAGAATCCATACCAATTGGCTAGAAAGAGGAGATTCTCATGCAGGAATTATTTTAGGACAGCAAAATTATTCAGTGGGAGAACAAATGCGTAGGCTTTTGAGTCTAATTTCTGCCAAATCAGCGGCAGAAATGCAAAATCAAATAGAGTTTATCAGTGCTTGGAGTGAAGAGTAAAGATATTATCGATCGAGATAATTAGAATCCCGACTTCTCCAAGAAGTCGGGGTTGTGAGTATTCTGGTTTGTGACTACAAACTACACAGTCTAACTAAAAGATCGATCGTCAAATGGCAATTCATCAAACAGCGGAGCAATATCAGCCTCAGAATTCGCAACAGGGGAATTAGCGCGAGATTCCGACGGCTTAACAGAATTCACCTGGGCTACTGATAACTTGGCCGCAGGTTCCGATTTCTGTAGGTTAACTACAGGTAATTCTGCTCCATTTTCTCCATTTTTGCCAGTTTGATTCCACAACATCATTCCCAGCAAACCATCCACCAAACCGCCACCGCTACCGTTGCCTGTTACCGCAACATCCGGCACAACTCGCACGTGGCGATCGCCTATAATTTGCATTAACTGCAAAGCCGTATAACCGGAACCTCCCAAAGCTACAACACCCGCGCGATAAGCTTCAGCTTGAGCATTTCCCTTCACCCGAATCGACTCAGCTTCGCCTTGAGCTTGTTTAACCTGAGAATTCGCTTTCAACTCAGAAATCTTCACGCCTTGTTCCGATTTCACCATCTCTTGTTGAATCTCAGCCAGCGCCGTTTCCCGCACCAATTGTTGCCGCTGAGTTTGTGCTAATTGCTGCACCTCATAAGTCTTGCACTGTTCCTCAGCAATTTTGCGATCTGTTTGAGTTTGCATCAACTCTGCCGGTGGCAAAATATCCCCGATTAAAGTATCAATTGCTTGCACGTCGTAGGTACGCAAAGCTGCTTTGATATACTCGGCGGCTTCCGCTTGCCTGCCGCTTCTTGCGGAGAGAAAATCTAATACAGAATAAGCTTGAGCAGAATTGCGGAAATAATTGCCAATTGTCGGCTGCAAAACGTGGTCTACTAAATTCTGCATCGAACCGACGCGAGAAATGACTTTGGGAGCATCCAAAGCTCCAACGTGAATAATCTGAGCTACTTCTAAATCAAAGGCAAAACCGTCTTGAGAACGCACGGTTAAAGACGAAAGTTTAGAATCGTAACTGTGCCTTTCTGTTTTACCAGACCAATTCAATACTATATTAGTAGTTGGCACTAACTCTACTTTCAAAATGCGCGTATTCAGCGGATGTTTGCCCGGATAAAGGGGAGTCACCCACACGCCTTTATTGCCCACATTTACTAAATTTCCGTGAGTGAAAGCAGCGCCGCTCACATCTTCCGAGGTTTTGCCGACATAGGAAATAACCGCGCCGACATAGCCGATCGGGATTTCGGTCATCGCCACTTGGTCAACCCCGACAAACCAAGGATTTAAGTTCCAGGAACCGGAAAGCAAAACCTGTTCCTGCAAACCGCGCCGCCCGCCGGCGGTGATAAATTTTTGCGCGTTCTGGAAGTTGTCGTGATTCGGGATAATCGGGCCAGCAATTTCGCCATCTTGAATTGGAACGCCGTCAAAAGTTGTGACAATTCCTACTTTATCTGGGGCAATTCTGTACAGCTTTAATTGTTCGGCTGTCATCCCGTGCTTGGCAGCATTGGCCGCTGTAATTACTGTAAATAATGCTGTATTAATTCGATAGCTACCGCCCGTCAAAATGCCGAGTTGTCTACCTTTTTCGCCGCCGCTTTTGAGAAATTGACGAGCATCTTGAAAATTGTCACATTCTGTGATTTTGCCAAGGATGCGCTGCGGGGGAATTGATTGACCACCTGCTGCGATAATGAGAGCAATTTCACCTTGGGGAACTACAGTCAGAGACTCTTTGCGAACGTTGTACTGCAAAGGCCAATAACCCCAGTGCCAACCGGGGGGCAAAGTATCAGCTTGATATCCAGCTTCTCCGTTTAAGGCAATTAAATCTCCTGGCGGTAAAGACTTGCCGCCAAAGCTAAACTTTTTACTGACAATGCCAACTTCCCGATCGCCAATTACTACCAATCCGCCAAAAAATAGCGGCAGCACCAGAATAATTATCATACCGCCGATCGCGATCGGGATAAATCCGCCCGGATCGAGCTGCATTGTCTGCACGGGAACAGTGCTGCGTAACTGCCCTAGCTGCAAGCTAGAATCAGGTTTTGTGACTAGCTGAGTCGAGGTTTGATTTGCGGGGGGGATATTGCTAGCTGCTAATACCGGCGAGGGTTTCAAACTGGTTGTTGCACTAAGAGCTAAAGACGCCGAAACAGCGGCTGCAAACTGTTTTAAAAAGCGGACTTTGAGTTGAGATTTGGACAAAAATGAATAAAGCATTTTTTTTGAGCCGGGCTAATTTGTCCTAGGATCTCCAGCTTAGCCTTACTAAAAAGTTTTGGCGTAAAACTTAAGGTCTTATTTATCATTATTTGCCGTCATAATAGTCATATTTATCAGTAGAAATACTTATAATTAAATTACAGGCTGACAATCCCCCGTTTTAAGGCGGAAATCGCGGCCTGCGTGCGATCGCTAACTCCCATCTTGCTCAAAATATTGTTGATGTGAAACTTGACGGTGCTTTCGCTGATGTGCAGAACTTCACTAATCTTGCTGTTGCTTTTACCAGCGACTATGAGGCGGATGACTTCTAATTCGCGATCGCTCAATTCAGGCCCACTCAGGCGATCGGCTAACTTAACACCCACTGCCAGCGGAATATACTTTTTACCCTCAAAAACAGCCCGAATTGCTGCTAAAAGCTCCTCTGGTTCCGCATCCTTAAGCAGATAGCCCTTAGCACCAGCTTGCAATCCGCGATAAATGTTTTCATCGCCGTCATAAGTCGTCAGCACCACAATCCGCGCCCTGGGAAACTCCGCACAAATCGCAGCAATGGCGGCGACTCCATCCATTTGGGGCATCCGCATATCCATAAGGGTGACATCGGGCTGATATTCGCGGAACATTGTTAATGCTTCCTGTCCGTTGCTAGCTTGTGCGACAACAATTAAATCTGATTCATTATCCAGCAGCGCCACTAAACCTTGCCGCACAATATAATGATCGTCGGCAATTAAAACACGAATAATATTTGATTGGTTAATCATGTTTACCCTGTTAATCTTATCAAAAAAAACTGAAGTTCTCACTACCAACTTACTATCTATAGTCATCCTAAATGATTCAGATAAATTTGTAGGGGTAGTGCTAAGAGTTCCTACCCCCTATCTATCGGGCAACCGGGCGTGGGATTGCCCCTACAATAATTATGCAAATGATTTAGGAGTGCTATATAGTCATCCTAAATCATTTGTGAATTTCTTACTCTCTCCCTTTGGTAAGGGGAGGGTGGGGGTGGGGTAAAAAATTTACTACTTATTTAGGATTGCTATATGGTGCGAAATGTGCACCTTACTTTACTAGCGATTAACTGAAACTATAACTTCTGTTCCGTTTCCGGGGCGACTGTTTACAGTTAGCTGCGCGTTAATGCGATCGGCGCGTTCTCTCATGCCCAATAAACCAAAGCCATTCCTAAAACAGATACTTTCTGTATCAAATCCCTCTCCGTTGTCTTTCACCCGCAAAATAAACTTGGATGTTTCGTAAACCAACTCAATTTTGATCGCTGTAGCTTGTGCATATTTGAAAATATTTGTTAATGCTTCCTGCCCGATCCGCAACAGGTTATTTTCTACCTCTAATGGTAGGGAATATGCCGTGCCAACCACTTCAAAAATAGTGTGCGTATCAGTATCTGATGACATTTGTTTAGCGATTTGGTTGAGAGCGCTATACAAGTCGCCATCTTCTAACAGTTGCGGGCGTAAAGATTCTACGGATCGCCGTGCTTCAGCAAGTCCAGAGCGAGCCAATTCGCAGACTGTTTTCATGTGTGCTTGTGCTTGTTCGGGATTCGCTGCTATTACCCGTTCCGCGGCTCCCAAATGTATGATTATGCCTGTAAAAGTTTGCGCTAAAGTGTCGTGAATTTCCCGCGCCATGCGGTTGCGCTCTTCTAAAATATTTTGGTCTATGAGTTGTTTAGACAGCCTTCTCAGACGCAATTGATTTTCCACGCGCACTAAAATTTCTTGTTGTTGAAAAGGTTTTGTAATGTAGTCTATTCCGCCCCCAGAGAAGGCTTTTACCTTATCGAAAACTTCTTGCAAAGCGCTGATAAAAATTATTGGAATATCTTGAGTTTTCGGAGTAGCTTTGAGCTGAGCGCAGACTTCATAGCCATCCATGTGAGGCATCATAATATCGAGTAAAATTAAGTCGGGTAAGTTGGCATTGATAAAGTTTAGAGCTAATTTCCCACTGGGAGCTAGGTGAACTTTATACCCAGCGACAGATAGTATCCCGCTTAAAAGTTTTAAATTCTCAGGACAATCATCAATAACTAAAATACTTTCTTCGCGGGTAAAACTGAGGTTTTTGTTCATGTTTCATCCCTTAATGTGTGTATTAAATTTAGCAACTGTTCGTACTGAAAATTTTTAATGCAAGCGGCGCTCGCCCTAGCTAAGGGCTGATTGATTTCGCGAATTTGACTGATGACTGTTTGCATCTGTTCCAAATCTAGATTGCTAATAGCTTGCTGAAGATTGGCTACTAACTCAGGAGGCAATTCAGAAAAAGCGCTTTTTGTCAATACATTTACTTCCTTGTCTGTGAAACTGGGGGCAGCATTTAGTTCTTCAAAAACGAATTGTACCCCGATATGTTTGTGCAGAACATCAAATATGTTTGCTTCTCTAAATGGTTTGCGAACAAAATCATCGCAGCCGGTAGAAAGGATAACGGCTTTCTCTTCCTCAAAACTACTTGCTGTTATGGCAATAATTGCTGTCTGGGGTAGGCACGGGGGCACTACCCCTACAAAATCCTCGTTTTCCGTAGGGGCAATCCCCCTGTGGTTGCCCTCTTTAATTTGTTTGGTTGCTTCATACCCATCCATCACCGGCATTCGCATATCCATAAAGATTAAGTGCGGCGAATATTGCTCCCACTTTTCTATTGCTTCTCTCCCATTTTGGGCTTCGTAGACTTCAAAACCGATCGCAGAAAGCAGTTTAACTAGCAATTGGCGGTTGTCAAAAGCGTCGTCTGCAACGAGAATCCGATAGCGGGGTTGATTGGGTGCGATCGCAATAACTCGTCTGGTTGGCTGTTCCCGTTGGCGATCGGCACTTTCAACTGAATTAACTTTAATGTCAAATTTGAAAATAGTACCGCATCCCGCACGAGAACTGACTCTCATTTCACCTCCCATTAACTGCACAAAAGAACGTGCGATCGTTAAACCTAATCCTGTTCCTTGTTGCGATTCTTCCCCGGTTTGGGTTTGCACAAAAGCTTCAAAAAGCTTGTCTAATTCACTAACATCAATTCCCGCTCCCGTGTCTTCAACCTCAAAGTAGATTTTATGAGCAAAATCGGGATTTTTAATCTTTACATAAATGCCGCCTTCGGAGGTGAATTTAATCGCGTTAGAAAGCAGGTTAATCAAGATTTGGCGCAATTTTATTTCATCAGTTCGCACATATTGGGGAACGTCGGGCATCCGCTCTACTAATAACTGCAATCCCTTATTTTGTGCCGGAAGTTGGAACATATTTTCGATGTCGTCCAGCAGGCGGTGGAGGTCAAAATTGGTCTCGTTGAGAGTCGTGCGTCCCGCTTCTATTTTGGACAAATCTAATACTTGGTTAATCAGTTCGAGCAAATGTTCTCCGCTGCGGGTGATAATACTCAGGTGTTCTTGCTGTTCCTGCAATAAGTTAGAACCGCGATTCATTAGTTGAGAAAAACCCAGAATTGCATTGAGGGGAGTCCGCAATTCGTGGCTCATATTTGCGAGGAATGTACTTTTTGCTCGGTTGGCTTCTTGTGCTGCGTCTTCGGCTCGTTGTCGTTCGATGATTTCTCGCTGGAGTTCGAGAGTGCGATCGCTCACTTGCTGTTCTAAAGTGCGGTTGTAGTCGGCTAAAACTTTTTCTGCTTGTTTGCGATCGGTGATATCTTGAAATGTGGCGATCGCATAATTAATTTTACCCGTGTCATCGACAATTGGTGTGCTGGAGACTTCCAAGGAAACAATCCGATCGTGTCGGTGCAGTTCCATATCGTCTACTTTGACCGTTTCACCCCCCAAAGAACGCATAATTGGCATTTGTGCGGTGGGATATAACTCGTTAGTTCCTGCTAAATAAGCTTGACCGATTTCGGCAAATTGAGCGGCATTTAATTCGGGTATATAATTGATGCCGCTGAGTTGGGAAGCTGTGGGATTTGCGTAGGAAATTTGTCCGGCGCTGTCAATTACTGTTACTCCTATCGGCATCGCATTGATAAATTGAGTAAGCCGGTTTTCGCGTTCTTTTACTTCTGTGTAGAGTTTAGCATTGGTAAGTGCGATCGCCGCTTGTCCCGATAACAATTGCAAAATTTCCAGGCGATCGGGAGTAAAAGCTTGTGCGGTAAGGTTATTTTCGAGATAAACAATAGCAGCCAGTTGACCTTGATTCATCAAAGCCGCACACAAAATAGACTTGGGCTGACGTGCTTTGATGTAAGGGTCATTCGTAAAGTTACCTTCACGAGTGGCATCATTTAAGACTAAATTTTCTTGGGTTCGAGCGACATAATTGATAATAGCTTCGGAAACTTCCTGGCAATTTTCAATCGGCTCAGATTGCAACACTGTTATCCGTTCATCATTAATTGCACCTTCAGCTTCAATCAGCAATTTTCCCTGGGTTTCTAAAATTAAATATCCTTTGTGAGCGCCGACATTTTCAATCAAAATTTTCATCAATCTGGAGAGTAATTTATCCTGTACAATTTCCCCAGCAATTGCCTCGGAAGCTTTCATGACTGTAGCGATATCCAAGGAAGAACTAGAACGGCTACCCGTAGTTGATGTAGTGGTTGAAATGTTTTTCTTTGTAGGTAGATCGAGCGTAAATAATTGCGGATATCGCGTTTCTAAATCTTTAACTTTAGCCACGGCACCCCAGAGTTGATAGCAGTAACGAGCTTCCTGCATATAAGCTTTGGCTGTTAATTCTTTCCCCCTATATAAATAGAACTTGCCTGCGAGTTCGTAAGCGAGGGCGGCTTCGTGGATGTACTCGTTTTCTTTGGCAAGGGAGATGGCGCGATCGTAATAGTCGATCGCTTCCACAACTTGCCCCAAAACTCGCGCTTTTTCAGCTTCAACTAGATAAAATTTATGTAAGTAATTCATGGGAGCGTGATGCGCCCATACCTGCATTTTTTCTTGATTAGCATTAACCCGCTTGAGAGCATTTTCTTTTTCAAAATTTGAATAATCAGCAAATACACTTAAATGCGCTAGAGCATCATAAAAATGGAAGATAGGTATAGCTGCCATTCCCATCACACCATCTAAATATGGTTCTGCAACTACTGCATTTTTAGCAGCTTCATGGGACTTTCCAAACAAATAGCACAATATCAACTTATTTAGATAAAGCAATAAAAGTCCTTGTCTATCGCTCAATTCTAGCTGAAGTGGCTGAAGTGGTAGAAATTTCTCTTCGTTATAAAACTCTCCTATTAGCTGAGTTGGATTGTCAGCCTTACCTAATAAGTTAAAAATAATTTGTAAATACATGGCTAACCAAGTCAAGCAAGTATTGTTTTTTTTATTGGTCGGTATTTCATAAAAATAAATTAACTCTTTTCCTAAGTCTTTAAGTTCACATCCTACTGAGTAGGCATTAAAACAATAATCAAAAGTAGAATAACCAATAAAATCTATATTCCCTGTTTCAACAGCGCAGAAATAAGCCTCTTTTAAAATTGATAAGCTTCCCTTAAGATGCTTTTTCCAATGCAATATATGATTGCCAAATATATCTAAAACTCCAGCCTTCAGGTAATCGGCATTTAATTTTTCTACTAACCTTAAACCTAATCTTCCATATTTATAGCCACTTTCAATATCTTGTATAGTTGTACACAATATGACTCCGTAACTTGCGTAAGCAAAACTAGACTTAGGAGCATTGCCAAATTTAATAGATAAATCAATCTGTGTTAACACAAGTGGCACTAATAATTCTGGAATACCTATATAGCCGATCCCTATCATTCCTCCCAGAATCGACATAGCTGCTAGAGATTCTGGATCGGTCATTTTGGGCAGGTTAATTAAGTTGTAAGGTTCCGCTTTTATATATATGTTATTTGGAGATTTTGGCCAAAGAACTCCTAGCAAATGTAGCACTTTTAATCCAAGGTTAAACCCTTCTTTAAACTTGCTTTTTTTTATGCAATTTTCAATCTTCAACTCATATATTGGGACTTGCTCTAGAACAGTTTTAGCATTTTCTAGGACAAGGTTAGCTAAAGCTTCCATTTGCTCAAAATTCCCCAAACGGTAGGCTACCTGTGCGGCTTCTTGATGTAGTTGCAAGCTGAGGTGGTATTGCAGCAGCCAAGTGTTTCCTGTCAGCAAATTTATCCCTGTTTGCAGATAGTTAAAAGCTGGCTGATAAGCCGTTGATGCTTTAGCCTTTTGACCTGCTATTAGGTTTAATTCTGCCAGTTCATATTTTTCTTCATGATAAACAATTAACTCTAAGCCGAAATTTAATTGATTAACAATATCAAATATTTTTTCGTCTCGCTTGTCGATGGGAGTATTTTGCAGCAGTAGTTGTCCTATTTGTTTGTGGACGATCGGCTTATCCTGTTCATCAATCAGGGAACAAGCGGCTTGCTGAATTCTGTCATGAACAAACTTGTATTCGATGGATTGGCTACTGGGTAATTTTCCGGCAATTTCTAATTCCACATCTCCCATATTCCCCAGCAACACGACTAAATTCTCAGCAACTGCTGCGTACAAATCCTCCGCCGTTTGTCCCACAGATTTTTCGCAAAGTGAGGCGAGGGTTTTCAAATCGAATTGATTGCCAATGCAGGCTGCTATCTTTAACGTTTCCTGCGTATTATCGGGCAGTTGTTGAATTTTGCTAGCCATCAACTCGACAACATTATCAGTGAAATTCCTCGCTTTAATTTCCTCTAAATCCCACTGCCAACTCCCCTGTCTCCCCTCTTGGTAAGGCTGGGCTGCTTCATTCTCTTGTAGCGGCAATCCCCCCGTCGTTGCCGCGATATCTGAAACCCCTACCCCATCGTCTATGGGCTGGGCGGGCACGGGGGCACCGCCCCTACAAAACCCTGGTTTTTCGTAGGGGCAATCCCCCCGTGGTTGCCCCGAAACAGCCCTGGGGGTAAAGTCAAATTGTAACAGTCCTTCTGTATAAAGCGATTTGAGAAATTCATTCATAAAGAAAGGATTCCCGCCCGTCTTGAAAAACACTAACTCGGCAAGGGATTTGACTCTTGCTTCCGGGCAATTCAGGGCATCAGAAATCAGTTGAGTAACAGAGGATAACTCCAAAGGTGACAGGAAAATGCGATCGACTTTTGCCCCATTTTTGACAATCTCTTCAATTGTTAGCATTAACGGATGAGCCGCAGAAACTTCGTTATCCCGATAAGCCCCAATTAAAAACAGTCCCGCTGGCGAAGCATTCATCAGCAGTTGCATCAGTTTCAGAGATGCGCCGTCAGCCCACTGCAAATCATCGATAAATATTGTCAGAGGATGTTCGGGTTTGGTAAAGACTTTAATGAAGTTTTGAAACACAAAATTAAAGCGATTTTCCGCTTCAGCCGCACCCAATTCTGGCGGCGGGGGTTGCTTGCCGATAATTAATTCAATTTCGGGAATTACGTCAATAATAACTTGACCGTTAATTCCCAATGCGTCTAATAACTTTTCCCGCCATTCTGTGAGATTGGCTTCGCTTTCTGCTAACAGTTGTTTGGCTAAATCCTGAAAAGCATTGACAATGGCGCTGTAAGGAATATTGCGCTGATATTGGTCAAATTTGCCGGAGATAAAATAACCGCGATGTTGAGTAATCGGTTTGTATAATTCTTGCACCAAAGCTGATTTGCCGATACCAGAATATCCCGAAATCAGCATCATTGAGCTTGTGGCACAGGCA